>NZ_JAUBRI010000010.1:0-154463 GCF_036701795.1 Microcoleus sp. N9_A1 | reverse complement strand
CTGTCAACTGTCAACTGTCAACTGTCAACTGTCAACTGTCAACTGTCAACTGTCAACTGTCAACTGTCAACTGTCAAATGCTTTAACAGATATCGGAATCTGAAAAATTAACTCTGTCCCTCGACCCGGAGCAGAAATACAACTGATTTGACCTCGATGTTTTTCCACTACAATATCGTGACTGATTGCCAACCCTAATCCAGTACCGCGGCCTACAGGCTTCGTAGTAAAAAATGGGTCAAATATCTGGTGGCGCACGTCCTCACTCATCCCGCAACCGTTATCGGCAATGTGAATCACAACGGATTGATTGTTTCGAGTGACTAATTTTGAATCGTGATTGTGCAGCGCAGCTTCTGACTCAAAACCTACTGAAGTGCTGATGGTAATTTTTCGGGGAGAAGGTTGAGTTTCCAGGGCATCAATAGCATTACTTAGCAGGTTCATGAACACCTGATTTAACTCACTGGCGTAACAGGTGACTCTTGGCAGTTGGCTGTAGTTTTTAATGACCTCTATCTCACCAGCTTTGTTTGCTCCCTTTAGCCGATGTTGCAAAATAACTAAAGTATTGTCAATGCCTTCATGAATATCCACTGGCTTGTACTTTTGTTCGCCAAGGTGGGAGAATTTTCGCAAAGACATCACAATTTCGCTAATCCGAGAAGCACCCTCTGTCATCGAATTTAGCAGTTTTGGATAATCCTCTGCGATGAATTCGGGTTGAATCTCGTCCAATTCGCCGATAATTTCTGCAACGGGGTGGGGGTAGTAATGTCGGTATAATTCAACGAGGCGAAGCAAATCTCGTGCATACTCCGCCGCTAGAGCAATATTGCCGTAGATAAAGCTGACGGGATTGTTGATTTCGTGAGCAATTCCTGCCGCTAGCTGACCTAAAGAAGCCATTTTTTCCTTCTGTATTAACTGAGCTTGAGTTTTCTTTAGTTCAGTTACGGTTTGTTCGAGTTCCTTGGCATAGGATTGTGTTTGTTGGAACAACTGGCGCTGGACGAGTTGATTTGAGACGCGGGCGAGAACTTCTTGTTCATGAAACGGTTTTGTGATATAATCTATACCACCAACTTCAAAGGCTTTGACTTTATCTAATACTTCATTCAAAGCACTGATAAAAATAACGGGAATGTCCTTGGTTGTGGGAGAAGCTTTCAATGCTTGGCAGACTTTGTAGCCGTCCATACCGGGCATCATGATGTCCAGCAAAATCAAGTCAGGAGGAGTTAACTCTATCGACCGCAGCGCTAGTTTTCCGTCGGGTGCGGTGCGTGTTTTGTACCCTTGCTGCGAGAGTATTTGAGCTAAAAGTTGCAAATTAGCCGGAATATCATCAACAATTAAAATATTCCCTTTTAAGGCGGGAGTTGGTTCGGAATTCATATTTATTTCGGTAAAATAACCTTTATAGGTTTGTAGTGAGTACGATCGCCCTCATAACACCCCATCGGACGATCGTACTCACTACAAACCTATCTCATATCCTTATTATTTTGGTTCGGGATGGATGAGAGCTAGTATTTGATTGAACTGAAACTCGTTAGCCAATGCGGCTAGAGCACTAGCTAAAGCGTCATTGCGATCGCGAATTAGTTCAATTTGAATCAGAATTAACTCTAAATCGCACTCAATTGTGGCTTTCTCTAAAGCTGCCAGCCAATCTGCGGGTAAAGCTGCAAGAGTCTCTGGAGTCGGAGCCTCGATTTGACTTGACTCGGGAATACTCTCCGGTTCATCGTAAATGTAACGCACTCCCAGATGTTTGTGCAGGGTGGCAAAAATTTCTGTATCTCGAAAGGGTTTGTGGATAAAGTCATCGCAATTATCTGATACAGTAACGGTTGGCGCTTCCTCGGCGTTACCGGCACTCACGGCAATTATTGCCGTAGCTTGACCTTTAACGGTGGCTTTAATGCGTTTGGTCGCTTCATGTCCATCCATCACGGGCATCCACATATCCATAAAAATTAAGTGTGGCTCAAAACTCGACCACATTTCAATAGCTTCCATGCCATTGCTGGCTTCTTCGAGTTCAAAGTTAAAGCCAGCGAGGAGTTTGATCAGCAGTTGGCGGTTGTCCGATTGATCGTCCACAATCAAAATACGATAGCGTGGCTGGTTGCGTTCCAGCGCTATCACCCGACGCGGTGGCTGTACGGGTTGAGTCGCCGGGGCATCAACGGCGCTGATGGGGATATCAAACGCGAAGGTGGTGCCGCGTCCAACTTCACTGCGTACAGTAATCACGCCGCCCATCAGCTTGACAAACTGTTGGCTGATAGCCAGCCCCAAGCCTGTTCCTTGCTGAGATTTGGTTCCTGTTTTGGTTTGCACAAAGGCTTGAAAAAGTTTATCTAACTCATCAGCAGCAATGCCGGAACCCGTGTCTTCTATTTCAAAATGTAATTGGTAATTACTGATTGGTACTTGCTGATTTTCACGGTCTATAAATGCACTTACTGTTAACCTAATTACTCCTTGTTTCGTAAATTTAATGGCGTTAGAGAGGAGATTGATTAAGACTTGGCGCAACTTAAGTTGATCGGTTTGCACGTATTCGGGAACTTCGCTAGAGCAGTCAAATATTAACTGCAATTGTTGCTCCATTGCCTGGAGTTGAAACATCTCTTCCAGATCGTTTAACAGGCTGCTTAATTGAAAGTCTGTTGGGTTGATTGTAATGCGTCCCGCCTCTATTTTGGCTAAATCTAATATTTGATTGATCAGAGCGAGCAAGTGTTCTCCGCTGCGGTTGATAATGCGGATATTTTCCTGTTGTTCGCGAGTGAGGTTGGTAGAGCGCTGCATCAATTGGGAGAATCCCAGAATTGCGTTTAGCGGGGTGCGAAGTTCGTGGCTCATATTTGCCAGGAAAGTGCTTTTGGCAAGGTTGGCGGCTTCTGCGGCCCAGGCGGCTTGTTGGAGCTGTACTGCTTGCTGTTGAGTGGCTTCGAGCAATTGAGCTTGTTGTAAGGCGACTCCCAATTGAGTGCTAATTTGCAGCCCAATATTGATTTCTGCTTCGCGCCAAGTGCGGGGTGCAGAATTTTGATAGCTGGCGAGCAAACCCCAAAGTTGACTGCCGCAAAATATGGGAAAAATAACGTAGGCTCTAGCTTGAAATTGTTTTAAAAGTTCTAGGTAACAAGGACTCAAGCCAGCGCTGTATATGTCTTCAATTATGCGGTAAGGAACGCCTCTAGCATACATACCACCTTGATTTCTTTGTAGATAGGTATCCAGCACTGGTGTACCGCCGGCTTGCATAGTTTTCACGGTACAGCGAGAGTCTTCTACGAAAGTTTTTGGCAAATTAAGATCGTCGGGTTTTTGCATCAAAGATATCCAGCCCGGAGCCATTGATTCGGCAACAAATTCCCCGCTCCAATCAGGATTAAAACGATAGATGCCGACACGATCGCACTTTAGGGTTTGTCGCAGTTCAGAGGTTGTGGTTTTGAATATTGTATCAATATCTAAGGACTGACGGATGCGATCGATCGATCGGGCGATGGCTTGTTCTCTCTGTGCGCTTTCTCGCAAAGCGGACTCGGCTTGTTTGCGCTCGCTAATATCTAAGACAGTGCCGAACAAACGGATCAACTGCCCTTTTTCATCATAAACAGGTTTCCCTCGGACTTCAATGTAACTGAGCGAGCCATCTCTTCGGATCAGCCGCAGATCGATTTCAAAGCTTTGTCCCTTCATCGCTTGATCGCGCACCATTGCCAGATAGCGCGATCGATCTTCTGGATGAAAACGCTCGATTAATTGTTCACTGGGCAGCGGTTTTTGAGTCGGATCGAGCTCATAAATGCGATAGAGTTCTTCACTCCAAGTGGTTGTTGCTGTGGCGATATCGTGTTCCCAACTGCCAATACGAGCAATTTTTTGGGCTTCCAGCAGTCGGGATTCCGCCAACTGGCGATCGCTAATGTCGCGCGCTACCCAAACAGCGGAGCTATCGGAAAGCGGCGAAATTTTAGCAGCAAACCAAACTTCTTGGTTATTAATCGGCAGACTGTAATCAAAACTTATAGTTTGTTGGGTTTCCAATGCCTGTCGAACTTGAGCAAAATAAATCTCCTTCCTGGCCTCATGAAAAAATTGTTCGATGATGGAGTCGATCTGATTCGTCTGATAGTTGTATTGAAAAATTCCCTTAGTGGGTATAATTTGGATGGTTTCTTCTTGAAGATCAAAAATCAATACAATATCTGTAATCGACTCAAATATTTTCACAAATTGCTCAGTAGAAGTGTAAAGTTTTTGTTCGAGCAATTGGCGATCGGCAATTTCATATTGTAATAGTTCGTTAGCACGAGCTAAGGCGCCGCTACGTTCGGCCACTTCGGCTGCTAAAGTGTGATTGTAGTCAGTTAATATTTTTTCTGATTGTTTGCGCTGTGCGATGTTATAAAAAGCATTGATGGCATAAATAATGTTTCCGCCTTCGTCAAAAATTGGTGTGGCGCGCACCTCAAAAGGAATAAATTGCCCATCTCGATAAAGTTCTACATCTTCAAGGAATACCGTTTCACCGCGCAGTGCTCGGAATGCGGGCAGTTCTTCAGTGGGATAAAGCTGGTTTTGGCGGTAGATTTGATAAACTTCTACTGCTTCTTCTAAAGTCGCATCGGGAATAGTTTCTACGCCGAGCCAATGCTGGGCAGTGTGGTTGAAGTACACGACTTTACCCGAGGCATCGTGGATAGATACTCCCGCAGGTATGGTTTCGAGAAAGTGCTTGAGTTGGCTCTCTCTTTGCGCTAAAGCTTCATTTAAAGATTTTTGGTCTGCAAAAGCCTGTTGCAGTTGCGCTGTCATAAAATTAAAGGAATTGGCGAGATCTCCGACTTCATTCAAGCGTGTAATTTCTAAAGGTTGATCCCATTGTCCTTTTGCAACATTTTTGGCGGCGGTATTCAAGCGCATAATTGGCTTTGTTACCCAACGGGAAGTCAACAATCCGATCGCACTCGCGATCGCCATCGTACTGGCACACAACCATAATGTATTGCGCGTATTTGCTTGAATCGGAGCCATGAAATCAGACTCTGGCACCACCACCACAATCAACCAATCCAAGCCACGGATATCTCGATAGGGAGTGACGCGGACAAACTGCCTATCGCCCTTGCTCGCCAGGGTAAATTTCTCGGTTGTTTGCAACGTGCGGAAGTTGCCAAATCGGTTGGCGAGTTGTCGAGCAATATCTCGCGTTCGGGCATCCTTGCTGTTGGTGGCTAGCAATGGCGTCGGTGGCTTTTTTGTTGGCGTCACCAAGGGTGTTTCTAGTGTGGATGTGGCAACCAGATTGCCCGATCGATCCATAATAAAAGTTTGTCCTGAAGCCGAGAATTGCAGCCTGGTCAAAAAAGTGTTAATTGAGGATAGCCCAGAATAATCCGTGAGGCGATCGCTAATTCGTTCTCCTACTTGTTCGATTAGCTGATGCGCTAGATCCTCGACTGATTCCTGACCACTTTTGAAAGAAAGATAGCCCACTAGCCCAACTACACTTACCGTTTGCAAAACAAACGGAACAATCAGAACCGTTCGCAGCGGCAGCTTGCTGAAAAATTTGGCGGTTAGGCGGTTGAAGTGATAAATGGGCATGGGTGTAAATCAATTGCGCTGATCATCCTATTTTAACTGCTTTAGCGTGCCTTTCCCGGCAATTGGCGCGCCCTAAAAACTGTGAAATTTTCCGCCCGGTTCAATATAGCCAACTACGGTTCACTTAAGACAGATCCCCCCTAACCCCCCTTAAAAAGGGGGGGGACAAGAAAGCTCTCAAAGTCCCCCTTGCTTTCGGGGGATTTAGGGGATCTCCGGGGCATAAATAGTGTTAAGTGAACCGTATTGCAATATAGCCAACTACTCGCGAAGATTGGACGCGGATGCGAAAATTTGCTTCTGTCAGTTGGGTTTCTAGCTGTTGGGAATTTGATTTATTTTTACTGGGAAAAACTGCGATAAATTTTCTAATTACTTTGTGTGTATCGGTCATCATGTTGTTAATTAAAAGCCAGCGGGGGCGGGTTTATGAGATTGTAGATTATGGGCAATTATTATTGGTGAACCCGTTCCCTACAAGATTTAAAATCATACAAATCCGAATCAAACGGCAATGATCTTATTTGTGCGTTCATCGAACCCGATCGCCCTAATGCAAATTTGTTAACTTGGCTAAAACGGCGGCGAAGAGAGCGGGATCGATCGGCTTTGTTAAGTGTTCGTTGTAACCAGTGGCGATCGCCCGTTCTCGGTCTTGTTCGCTAGCATAAGCTGTCAGCGCCACAGCCGGCAAGCGCTTAATTTTGTCGGATTCGGACGATCGCACTTTGCGGATCAGCCAGTAGCCGTCCTCAACGGGCATACCGATATCGCTGACTAAAATATCCGGCGGCGACTGCTGCAAAATGTCGATCGCCTCCGCAGCCGAAGCAGCCGCCGTCGCAGTCGCCCCGCACTGTTGCAGCGCCAGCATCAAAAACTGGCGGTTGTCGGGTTCGTCGTCAACTACCAACACCTTTAAACCAGTCAAAATACCCGGAGGCATTGGATCGGATTTCCTTTATCCTCTCAACTGCCGCTGCTTACTACGAGGCTGTTTGAATGGCAGTGTCACCGTAAATGTCGCACCCTGGTCTTTACCGGGACTTTCCGCAGTCACAGTGCCCCCGTGGAGTTGCACCAAGTGCTCGACGATCGCCAATCCCAGTCCCAAACCGCCCTCAGCCTTAGTTTTCGAGGCGTCTGCTTGTCGGAAGCGATCGAACACGTAGGGCAGAAAATCAGCAGGAATGCCCTTTCCAGTATCGCTGACAGTAATTTGCACGTAATTGGGTGATGAGGAACCGCTAACAGCCACCGCAGACAAGCACAGTTCCACATTTCCCCCCGAAGGCGTAAACTTGACGGCGTTACTCAGCAAATTCCACACTACCTGCTGCAACCTCTGGGCGTCGCCCCACATCAAGCCGACTGCAGGGTGAAGTTCTAACGAAACGGTGACAGACTTGGCCTCGGCTGTCAAACGAACTGAATTATGAGCCGCCTCGATCGTCTTTACCATGTAGAACCAGCCGGGTTTCAAAGCCAGCTTGCCTTGAATAATCCGGGAAACGTCGAGCAAATCTTCCACTAGCTGGATCTGCACCTTCGACTGACGCTCGATGGCTTCCAAACCGCAAGCTAATTTATCTTGGTTGTAGGGGTGGGCGCGCAGGATCTGTGCCCACCCCTGAATCACATTTATAGGCGTTCGCAATTCGTGGGAAAGAGAGTCTAGAAACTCGTCTTTCCGGCGGCTGATAGCTTCTGCTTCCGCCCGCGCGGTCTGTTCGCGATCAAGCAACTGAGCGCGTTGGGTCTCGATTTGCTTGCGATCGCTGATGTCGGCAATGATCGACATACAGTTGATATTGCCGTTGCTGTCGCGGACTGGAGTTGCCCACAAACTGATGTCGATCAACCTGCCGTCTTTCCTTTGGCGCTGGGTTTCCATGCCGGCGATCGCCTTTCCTTGGCGAATTCCTTTCAAATTAGCCGTGAATTCCTCCCGCTTGTCTGCGGGAACGCTGGGCACAAATTGACCTACGGCTTCTGATTCATGCCAGCCAAAAATCCTCTCGGATGCTGGGTTCCACATTTTCACAGTCCCGTCGTCGCAGTCCAAAACGGTAATTGCTAGGGGACAGGCCTGAATCAAGGCTTCTAAAGTTTGATGGATGTGCGATCGCGCTGCTTCTGCTTCTTTGCGATCGGTGATATCGACGTTCACCCCGATCATCTGCAGAGGCAAACCGATCTCGTCCTGAAACACCTTAGCCCTGCAAGCAATCCAGCCCACGCTTTTGTCCGGGCGGCAAATGCGAAACTCTATGTTTAATTCCTCCCCGGAAGCCCCCGCAGCTTGCACCTGCTGTTCGGTAACAGTGCGATCGTCTGGATGCACCATTTCCAGCCAACTTTGATAGCTGTCTAAACTGCCGCCCGGCAGCCCGTACAAAGCCTCTAACTCCGGCGTACAGGCGACCTCGCCGGTTTGGATGTTCAATTCAAAAGTTCCGATTTTGCCTGCTTGCTGAGCGATTTGCAGCCGTTCTTGATTGTTTTTGAGTTCTGCTTCCACCCGCGATATCTCGGTTAAGTCGATGTAGAATGCGACGATCGTCTCTGGTTCGCGATCGTCCGGGCACAAAGTCGTCCCGCCCATCAGCATCGGCACGCGGCTGCCATCTTTGCGGATGTACTCTTTCTTGAAAGGAGTTGCGACTCCCGACGCCCGCAGTTCTTGCGTCGCCCTGGCGTCGAGGTGCAGGTATTCGGGGGGGGTCATCCTGTCCCACCGCATTTGACCCGAGAGCACGTCTGAGCGGGTGTAGCCGACCATGTTGAGCAGGGAGTCGTTGGCGTAGGCGATGCGGCCGGTAAAATCGCCGATCGCGACTCCGAAAATATTGGACTCTAACAGCCGCCGGAATAAAGCTTCGCTTTGCTGGATTACCCGTTTTGCTTGCTTGCGATCGGTAATTTCGGCAACCACGCTGCTGACTCCCAACAGCGTTCCCGATTCATCGCTGACCGGGTAAAAGCTGACTTGCCAATCCCGCACAACTCCCGGCTGCTGCAGGGTTGCGGCCTTCATTTCCAAGTCGAGCACGGGGTTTTTCGTCGCCAGCACTTGCAGGTAAATCGGCTCTACCATATCGGCGATTTCCGGTATCGCTTCTCTGATGGTGCGCCCGAGGTGATCTGCGATCGTGCGGCCGTTGATCGCAGCGAGGCATTCGTTCATCCGGATGTAGCGCAAATTGGTATCGACAAAGCACAGCCCGACCGGTGTGGTGTTGTAAACTAAGTCGAGTTCTGCTAGTTGGCGGCGAATGCGAATTTCGTTTTCTCGGAGCTGGTTTTGGGCTTGTTTGCGATCGGTGATATCGAGCACGAAGAACGAGCCTCTGTCGGTGTATCCTTGCAAGTTTCCACCGCCGACTAAAACTGGGAAGCGCGTGCCGTCTTTGCGGAGGTATTCTTTTTCAAAAGGCGCGCAACTTCCTTCTGCTTCGACTTGCGCGATGGCGATGCGATCGAGTTCTAGATATTCCGGCGCCGTGAGTTCGAGCCAGCGGATATGTCCCGAAACTAAGTCTTCCCTCGTATATCCGATCATTTCCAGCAAGGCGTCGTTAGCGTCCGTAACTTCGCCGCTGACATCCCAGAAACCGATGCCGATCATGTTAGATTCTACCACGCTGCGGCAGCGCATTTCGCTTTCCCGCAAAGCTAATTCTGTTTGTTTTGCTGCGGTAATATCTGTGATAATTAGACCTGCTCCGATTATTTCTCCTTTTTCATTTTTGACTGGGTAGTAGTTGGCGAGCCAGTAGCCTAAATCTCCCGGTTTCCCATGAGTTTCGCCGCTAATTTCTACGTTTAAAACAGGCTGACCGGTTTCTAAAACTTGCTGAATTATCGGTGTGAACTTGGCGGCGGATTCTGGCAACAATTCCCGGAAATCTTTACCGAGATGCTGTTCGGCTGACAAACCGTTGAGTTCTGCTAAGACGTGATTGATGCGGATGAAGCGCATTTCGCGATCCAGAAAGCAAATCGCTAGGGGAGATGCTTCTAATAGCGAGTCAATTAAGGCGAAGGATTGCGATGTTTGAGATAGTGCTTCCTGCGCTTCTGTGTAAAGTCTGGCGTTGTCTAGGGCGATCGCCACGCGATATGCTAAATCTTCTAGCATTGCCATGTCTTCTGCACTGTAGCGGCGGCCCAACTTCGAGGTAAAGCAAGTGATGGAACCCATTACCCGCCCGCGCGCCTTCAGCGGTACGCAAGCGTGAGAGCCGAGATTGAGCGATTCTTTACGGGATAGCTTCGCTTCACGCAATATTTCGATTTCTGCTGCATTTTCCGCTCCTGCTGCTAAAATCTCCTCATCCACTTCGGCAATTAGTTCGGATTTTCCGCTGCGAATTACCAGCGGATAGCCGTTAACAGCATTGTCGGCGCTCAAACTTCGGATGCTGAAGTTATTAATAGTCTCAACCATAGAGGGTTCTGCGTGAGCTGCAGCGACTAGACGCACTTTTGAGTCGGTTTCGGTCAAATGAATGCAGCACCCGTCCGCGATCGAATTTATTGCTAATTCTGCTACCTTTTGCAACACCGTTTCCCCGTCAAACGCAGCAGCCAACATTTTGCTGACTTCAGCTAAAAATGCCGAGCGCTGCTGTTCTATTTCCGCTTTTTCCCTTGCTGTTTGCTCGATTGTTAACTGCAATCTTTGAGTTTCCGCAAGTTTTATTTCTGTGATATCGCGGGCGACAATTAAGGCTGATTCTGCGACGCCTGCTTTGTCAAATTCGGGAACTATGCGGGACTGATAACTTCGGAGGCCGCTGGTTGACAATGCCTGAAATTCGATGATTTCTTCTTGACCCGTTTCTAACACTTTGTGCACGGTTTCATCCCACATCTGGCACAGTTCCGGCGGCATTCCTATTTCTTGACTGGTTTTACCCAGGAAGAATGAAATTGGTTTTCCTTGGCTTCTTTCAACTGCTTGATTGACATACATATAACGCAGTTCTTTGTCCGTGCGGATAATGATATCTGGCGTATTTTCTAGCAGCGTTCTCAGTTGCTGTTCGCTGCTAGCCAAAGCTGCTTGCGCTTGTTGTCTTTCCGTGACATCTCTCACCGTGCCCACGTATCCGATGAGTTCGCCGGAGTCGGAGAACATCGGCGAGGAACAAACGTTAATCCAGCGGACAATCCCCTCTGCTGTTTGCAGGCGATACTCGATCGCATATTCCCCACCTTGCCGAGTATAATCCAGCCATCTGCTCAATACGCGATCGCAGTCTTCCGGGTGAATGCAATTCTCCCAGCCGTCTCCTAAAAGTTCTGTCAAACTTAAGCCGCAAATAGCCTGACAGCGAGGGTTTGCATAGGTGTAGCGCCCCTCAAAATCTGCCATAAAAATGCCGACAGGCGAACAGGAACTCAAACAGCGAAATCGTTCTTCTTGAGCTTGCAGAGCTTCTTTAGCTACTGTCAGTTCTGCTGTGCGCTGTTTGACGCGGTTTTCTAGCTGAGCGTAAGATAAAGCAAGGGCTATTTCTGCTTCTTTGCGCTCAGTAATATCGATGCCAGTTGCTATCACATATTCCACCAAGCCATTGCCATCTAGGGTCACAGTATTAGACCAACAAATTAAGCGCTTATCCCCGTTCTTAGTGCGCCAATAGTTTTGATATTCGCTGTAAAAAGTTTCGACTTTGAGCTGGGTAAAAACTGTTTTCACTGGCTCTATTTCTTCGGGGATTAAGAACACATCCCAAACAGATTTATTGATGACTTCTGCTGTCGAGTAGCCTGTAGTTTTTTCGCAAGCTTGGTTAAACCGGACAATCCGTCCTTGGCTGTCGATAACTACAATCAAGCAAGCCGTCGTGTCAATTACTTTGGAAATAATCTTACGTTCTATTTCTAGTTCTTGTTCTGCGGACTTTAAGCCAGCATACCAAGCGCTAACCATTGCAGCGGCCAAAAGTAAGGTTGCAGGAGCTGCCTGGAAGGAAAACAGTAACAGAGTTGTCAGCAGTAAAGCCGTGCCGGCACTAAATGTAGCAATTTTGTAAGATTTAATGGGTAAGGGCAAGACCTGAAAGCGACTCATTTTTGTTGACCTGTAGCGATGGCGCGATCGCACTATTGCTTATGTCGATGAAACAACCGTGTGAAAATTAACTTAAAACTAAGTATTTATTTTTTCTCTACAAAACCACATTTGTCGGCCCTGTGCCATCTTCCCAGAGACAGATTGGCTGTGGGATTACTACTGAATCAACTGCTATCATAGATCAAGGGACAGATTAGATTATTTAATTTTTGGGAGCAATAAGCGAGTGAATCACAAGCTGGCCAAAATTATCGGATTATTTTTCGCAGCCGCCATCCTCTTTGGATTCGTCGGTTACGCGCTTCAAAATCCCAACTTAGTCAGCAACTCAGCGATATCGATCGGCTTCCCCAATCTTACCACTGTGGCCGTCGGGGCGATCGACAACAAACGATCCCAAATCTATCTCAACGGAACTTGGCAATTTGTCCCCGCAGTTGGCAACCCCCAAAACCCCCCCGTCTCCCCAAGTTGGGGCTCCATCTGGGTGCCTGGAGACTGGCAAAAAGAAAACAACCAATCCGTACCCGGAATCATCACTCGCGGCAGCGGCAAAGATTGGGAAAACTTCAACAGTAAACAACTATCAAAAGCTTGGTATCAGAGAAATATAGACATTCCCGGCGACTGGACAAACCGCCGAATTTTTCTCGACTTAGCCAGAGTCAGCACCGATGCAGTCATCTTTATCAACGGCATTAACAGCGGTCAAATCGAATGGCCCTACGGCACGATTGAAATTACTAAATTAGCAAAACCAGGTCAAAACACCCTATCTATTTTAGTTGTGGCAGTATCCGATGAAAAGGAAAAAGCCGTCATCATGGGCCCCACAGAAATCTACACAGAAAAAGCCAACTTGCAATCGCGGGGAATTATCGGTGAGGTACGGCTTCTGAGCCTTCCCCCCGGCCCGCTGATTAGCGACGTATTCGTCCAAACTTCCACCAGAAAAAAGCAAGTTAAATTAGATGTTGAACTCAAAGACGTTGCCCAAAACGGTCAAGTTGAATTAATCGCGCAAATGCTCGACGAAAAAGGCAAAGTACAACAAAAATTCACCGCAAATGCCAAGGTTCAAGCTAAACCCATTCAAACCGTACAAGTTCAGTGGAATTGGCCAAATCCCCGCCTTTGGGATGTCGGTCAACCAAACCTTTACACCCTGAAATTAGAAGTAAAAGGAAGCGGGATTAATACACAATACGATCAACCCTTCGGCTTCCGAGAATTTTGGATAGAAGGACGCAAGTTTTTCTTGAACGGCACGGAAATTCGCCTGCGTCCCATCTTGCATTCCGAAAATTGGGAAGGTGGCACAGTAGAAGTTTCCGATAAATTAATTGACAGTTACGTGAAAGCAGGTTTCAACATAGTAGAAACCTGGCCTTGGAATCACGATGAACGAGGGAAATGGCACTTCCGAGAACTGTTTTCTGAAAGAGCAGACCTCAAAGGCTTTCCAGTTATGGTACCAGCTTTAGACATTAGTTTACTCGC
This sequence comes from Microcoleus sp. N9_A1, assembly GCF_036701795.1. Lineage (NCBI taxonomy): Bacteria > Bacillati > Cyanobacteriota > Cyanophyceae > Oscillatoriales > Microcoleaceae > Microcoleus > Microcoleus sp. N9_A1. The sequence continues at coordinate 141,244 of NZ_JAUBRI010000010.1, read as the reverse complement.
TTCAAATGGCAAGTGGAATAACCGCCAAATTAGAGACCGCTGGAAATCGCGAATGACGACAGAAATGCGTCGCTATCGCAATCATCCATCAATATTAATGTGGGCTACAAGTCCTAACTTTTTTGGAAATACTGATGACCAAAATCCCCGTCGCATCGGAAAAAAAGAAGTAGCAGGAACTCTTGATAAGAATCGTTTGCGCGACATTACAACCTTGGCAAATGAATCTTTTGCAAGTATGAAATCCGTCGATCCAACCAGACCTGTGATGGTACACCAGGGCGCAAATTTTGGCGATGTTTATGCGCTGAATTCTTACTTGAATATAATTCCATTGCAAGAAAGAGAAGAATGGATTTCTGAGTGGAGTAAAACGGGAGAAATGCCATACATGGTAGTGGAATTTGGGACACCACTACACGCCACGATGATGCGAAATCGAGCGGGATTTAATAAGGTGATTGTTAGCGAACCTTTGATGACCGAGTTTGCAGCAATTTATTTGGGAAAACAAGCTTATGAACTAGAAACTACGGCATATAAAAATAAAATTCGTGAGCAATTTGTCAAAGGTCAAGAATATAAAAGTTGGCATCTTAATCAAGAGTTAGATTTTGCACCAGCTTTTCAAAAGTTGCAGCAGTTATTCAGTACGAATACTTGGCGGAGTTGGCGGACTTTTGGAATGTCTGGAGGGATGATTCCTTGGAGTGAAGGACATGGTTGGCAAGTTTCGGATGCTGGCAAAACTAAGGTGGATATTGGAGAATTTAAACCGGGAAGACGAGGCGTTTATTTGAAGCAAGTCTCCAAGAAGATGCTTTATTATTTGCAGCCAGAAGCCTACACTATTCGTCCTGGCGGCGAGGCAATTATCAAAAATAACGGCCCGACTTTGGCTTGGATTGCTGGTTCTAATCCAGCTTTTACTGCGAAAGACCACAGTTTTTGGGCTGGCGGAAAACTGGCGAAGCAGGTAGTCTTAATTAACGATACTAGGGCGAAACAAAATTTTGCTTTTACTTGGCGAATTTTGGCTGGGGGGAAAGAGGTTGGAAAGGGCGAAAAGCAGGGAACTATTGACACGGCAGGTACACTGTTTTTCCCGATCGAGATCAAATTACCAAATGACATCTCAAGTAAGGCCGATGGCGAAATTAGCCTAACTGCGAAAATAGGCGATCGCACTCATGTCGATACTTTTGCCTTCCGGGTTTTTGGTACTCCCAGCAAAATCAAGGATACGATCGCAATATTTGACCCAGTTGGCAAAACATCGGCAATGTTAAAACAGCTAGGTCACGAACTGATACCGTGGAACGGTTCGCAAGTTTCATCATTATTAGTTATCGGTCGGGAAGCATTTTCTAGCGGGCAAAATATGCCGGGAAATTTAGAGAATTTTGTGCGGGATGGCGGCAAAGCAATCGTGTTTCCCCAGCGCCGAGAATGGCTACAAAATAAGGGTTTGCGGGTTGCAGAACATATTAGTCGTCGCGTCTATCCAATTGATATTAACCATCCAGTAATTAGCAGTTTGGATGAAACTGATTTGCGCGATTGGACTGGGGAAAGCACATTGCTGGAAGCTTACCCAGATACAATTCAAAAACCGTCAAGATTGAGTCCGGCACGTACGCCTTGGTACGGCTGGCATTGGGGAAATCGAGGCGGTGTCAGCAGCGCTGCTATTGAGAAGCCGCACCTCAGTAGTTGGCGGCCTATTTTAGAATCTGAGTTTGATTTAGCTTATTCGCCGCTGATGGAATTGGATTACGGAAAAGGGCGGCTAATTTTAAACGAGTTGGATTTGGAAGACCATTATTCTGTAGATGGTGGGGCGGCGCAGTTAGTGCAACAAATTGTGAGTTACGGGATGACTTCTCCGGTGCTTGGAAAGCCGGATAAAGTTGTTTTAATTGGGGGAGATGGGGATGCGAAGAAGTTGGACAGTTTGGGGGTAATTTATCAGCGCGCTAGTTCGCTTTCTAATGATGTTGGTTTGGCAATTGTGGGGACAGAAGCGAATCTGAAAGATGCAGATTTGCGCGGTTATTTGAATGCTGGCGGGAAGGCGTTTTTCTTGCCGCGTCAAGTGCCTGTCGCGGCGTTGGGCGTGGGTTTGCAGCAGGCGAAGGGTTTCGGGGGTTCGCTGGCGGTTCCGGGTTGGGATCAGGTGAAGGGGCTTAGCAGTTCGGATTTGCGATCGCGCTCTTTTTATGATACTTGGTTGATTAAGTCTGGAGGAGAAATCGGTGCTGACGGTTTGTTAAGTCGGGTACAAGTTGGCAAGGGCGTGGCGATTTTTTCTCAGATTGACCCGGATAGTTTGAATGCTGATGCTAAGACTTATCTGCGTTTTACTCGCTGGCGGCAAACCCGGGCGAATGCTCAGATTTTGGCTAATTTAGGGGCGAGTTTTAAGGCGGATGGGGTTGTGTTTAATGGTTCGAGTCAGGAGTTTTATCACTCGGATTACAAGACGGATTTTGAGAATGGGGACGATCCTTATCGGTATTATAGATGGTAGGATTTTTTAACCGCAGAGGGCGCAGAGGACACAGAGAAAGAGAAGAGAGAATTGATCGCAGTAGGGAAACGGCACTGCCGTGTCCTCTATCTCTGCTAGTACCTACTTACCTGAAAAATGCTGTATCACAGGTCAAAGTGACGGCGGAAGCGGGGGTCTAGTTTGTCGGTTTTCTGTTGGTTGCAGGTGAGACAGAGGGTTTGCAAGTTGCTGATGTCGTTGCTGCCGCCGCGGGCTAGGGGGATGATATGATCGATCGACAGTTGGGTTTCTTGTTTGGTTTGACCGCAGCTTTGGCACTGGTATTTATTGCGAGTAAATACGTATTTTCGGACTTCTGGGGGAATACGAATTCTGGGGGTTTTAGTCATGATGTATTTTAACCGCAGATGTTGGATGGATTAGGAGGCTGAGTTTTCTTGGTTGAGAAGTTGGCGGCGCAAATCATCGAGGGGAGATTCGGGTTTGGTAGTTTCTGACTCGTTGTTTTCTGGTGTTTCTTCAACTTCTGGTTCGTCTGGGCAAAACTCTATAGTGACATTGAGTTTGAGCTTAATCTTTCCTTTTTTCCAGCCCTGAGCACCCACTCTGAGAATTTCACAATCTATACCTTCACCAAACCATTTCTCATAAGCAGTACGTAGTTGGTTAGTAGTTAAACCTATATCAATATTTAGATTCTGTTGCCTTAACGTCTCACTAAGTCTCTCTCCTAACACATATTCAGGCCAAGCTCGATTTACTGTTTCCTTGAGTTTTTCTACTTTTAGCATTGCGTTACCGAAAGATAAAGCATCCTCATTACCGCAGTTGTGCAAATCAAATTTATCTTCCATATTCTTGCCACCCTCGTGTAAGTCCTATTTAATCTACTATTTCTAATTCCAAAGCTACCAGTAAACAGCGATTAACGTGGTTTATAGCCTCAGTTGAAAGAGAACCCAGTTTGCGAGTAATCATTGATTTATTTAGGGTAAAAATGGAGTCGCATCTAACTACAGACTCCACTCTAATACCAGCTAATGCAATTTCATTTCCTGTTATCAAATATTGATCCACCGTCAAAGGGCGAGTTGTCTTAGAAGTACAAGGTACAACCATCACATCGTCAAGAATTTGGTTGAGATTATCTGCCGAAATTATCACAGCCGGACGCAGTTTAAACTGTGTTAGCTGAGTAGAAGGCATTGGCACTTGAGCCAACACTACATCACCTCTTCGCAAGTTCATCGGCAAATAGTTCGTCATAAATGTCATTTTCCGCACTCAACCAATCTTGATAAGCTTGGGATAAAAGCATCGGTGGAACAGGTTCTTTCCCACTTTTCAAGAAAAGCGCTAGGTTCAGAAGTATTGCTAACTTCTCATCGGGAAGTTGCTCGATTATTGTGAGAAGTTTTTGGCGAATGTTCATAGGATAAAAGTCGCTCTTTGTTGGATATTATAGCACAATTATTCACCATCCACAACAACGCTCTTGTTTTCTTCAATTACAGGCAATAAATGCTCGTGCAACTTCATCGCTTGCAAACAACCATTAATCCCAGAAACCGCCCGATCGTACTCTTTGATTTTCTGCTCATTCTCACCTTGCAGCCGCAGATTATTAGCAATTTTCTCCTCAGCTTCCTGTGCTAAAGTTTGTTCCAAATAATCGCGGGCTTGACTGTATTTCTGCAAAATATCATCAGCTTGCTTTTCCGCCATCGGTAACAAATGCTCTTTCAGCGTTTGGTTGACAGTTTGGCGGAAAGTTTGCCGAATAGTTCTAGATACTTTTGGCTCAAAATCTAGCCGCAATAATTGTCGAATTGCCGGTTGGGCGTCCACCATATTTTCGCAGTCGAAACCTTGAGAAGTTTGCTGCAATGTTTCCCGGAATTGATAAATCGAAAATGTGCCTTCGTCGTAAAAACGGGGACTTTCTCGCACGTAGCGATCGCACTCCACGCCCGCTGCATTCACCAAAGCATTAGAAACCCGCTGCGACAACTCCTCTAACTGCTGTTCAATTCCCCCGTCATTCCCCAACAACCGATAAAGCAATCGATAGTATTCCGACTTACGAACACTGTCTTTCAAATACTGGAAATAATTATCAACCAGTGACTTAGTAGCCTCTACTAAAATATCTTCCAACTGATTCGCTAAATAATAAAGCGCTTCCACTAAAACAGCAATTAAAGGCGCTGTAGCATTGCGCGGATGAGTCATCAAAGTGCGTCCGTAAGCCGCCTCAACCGAAAATCCATCTAACAATTCATCCAAGCGACGAATCATCCGAGATTGCAGTTGCCGAAAGTCTATATCGAAAATATCGCATCTGTTCATAATCATATCATTAACTTCGGCGGCGATATGTTCCCGAAATTCTTGTCCAACTTGCTGCAATTCTTGATTTAGCCGCAAAAGTTCCTGGGCTTTCATTGCTTCAATTTCGCGGGGCTGGCTGTCCAAATTTCGCTGAATTGTTTGGTATTGTTTCCGCAGTTGAATGCACAAATCCTCTAAATCGTCAGCGAGATTTCTGAATAGTTGCGGGCGCTTTTCTTCGGTGAGATAGCGCGTGATGGCTTTGCGAAAATCTTCGATGCCGCTATCTTGAATTAATTGAGTAATTAATGGTTGTCCTTGCTCTGCAAGAATCCGCACGTAGTTTTCATTTGGTGTTTCGTAGCTGTTAACTGAAATGCGAAATCTGCTCGGAGATAGCTTGCCCGAATTCGCACAGTAGCGATTAAATTCACTAACAAATTGCGGAGTTTCTTCACTATTACCGAGCAATTCTGAATCTAATTTATCATCTCCAGAAACTCGCCCTTTACTGGTGGCAAAGATTGTATTTAAACCAAAGCGATCGCGCCCTGTTGTCCCTCGAATCAAACTCCCGTAAAATCCCAACAATCCGCTAGTTTTGTAAACTCTCGCAGTATCGCGAAAGTCGGAATTAATCAGATTTTCTAAGCGCTGTCGCAGTTGCGTGTTGTACCAAGTTTCGTCAATGCGGTTGAAAATGTAAAATAGCCGATCGCGAATTCCCGGATTTCCCCGTGTTTTTTCCATCAACTCGGTTTCTTCCGTCGTCATTTCCCCAGACGAAGCTGCTTTCAAAACGCAGACAACTGCCGAAGTATCGGGGCTTTCAATCTTATCATAAGTCAATTCTGCATCCCGCTGCACTGGCGCATCAATTCCCGGCGTATCGATAATAATATTGCCATCTTCCAGCAGCGGATGATAACAGTAATATTCTACTCGCTTGAGTACAGCACTGTTGCTACCGCGACGGGCATAACTAGCAGCTTCCTTGAGATTAGAAAAATTAAACTGTTCCATCGAATACGTGGCATTTTCGACAGTTTGAATGCGCTCGCGATTCGCTTCAAATCCTTCTAAAAGCAGAGTCAAAGCCTTCGCTTGTTTAGCCCGCTCCGATTTATTTTCTCCGCCTTCCTTTTCGATAATTATCGAACATCCCTGAGATAAAATCTTTACTACATCTATTTGATTAATATTGATTTCAGTAGTTAAATTCAACTGTTCGCACAGAGCATAAACTTGAGCGCGAATCTCAACTTCGCTCGAAAAAGTGAGAACAACGCGCTCTTTTTGGGCCGATTCAGCGTAGGCGATGTAGCATTCAGTACCTGTCGCGTGTCCTTCAGCACTGTAGAGCAATTCTCGCTCCAGCAAAGCATTGATCAGCATTGATTTTCCCGCACTGAAAGCACCCGCAAACACAATCTCAAATTGGGGAGAAGTTGCTTTTTTCAGAGAAGATTGTACCGCAGTGATATCTTGTTGTCGCAAAGACGATTCCTGACGCAGCAGTTGCAGTAAAGAGTCAACTTGCTCTTGCAGATTGTTGCATTGGGGCGGCATTTGAGTCATGGCGGCAAACTGCTCCTGATTGTGGGAAAATTAGCTTAGGGTTAATTGTCAGCCAGTTCAGGAATAATTGCAACAGTAATTTTACTTATTTTATCAAGAATTGCTTAACATAATTAGTAGTAAGGTGCTATAATAGCGCACCTTACATCATTAAAGGTGCGCTATTATAGCACCAGACATTAAACCGACAAATCTTGACGCGGTTTAAAAGTCTCAATCTGCCGCAATTTTTCGTATAATTCCCGTTCCTCTTCACTAATTTCCTTCGGAATTAACACCTGAATTTCTACTAGCTGATCTCCCCGATCGCCATTTCCAGTCGGATAGCCCTTATTCGCCATCCGTAACCGCTTCCCAGACGTGACTCCAGGTGGTAGTTTCATCTTCACCAAGCCGTCTAAAGTCGGCACTTCAATATCTCCCCCCAGCACCGCTTCGCAGGGTGTCAGCAGCAATTCACAGCAAATATCTGACATTTCCAAGCTAAAAAATGGATGGGGAGAAACTGTGATTTTTAAGTACAAATCGCCGCCGCCAATACCTTGATTTCGCAGGCGAATTTGCTGGCCCGATACCATCGCCCCAGGCATATTTACCTCGATCCACCGCCCGTCGTCCAAACGAATGCGCTCGGTACCGCCGGAATAAGCTCTTTCCAAAGGCAGAGTCAGCCTGGCCTCAATGTCTCTTCTAATTTCGCGATCGTCCATTTCCCGACTTTCGCGTCGCATTTCGCGATCGACTGTTTCTCGTCGCATTTCGCGATCGTCCAAATCCCTTCTATCTTCGCGAGAATTAGCAACATAACTCGTTTTTTTAGAACCGGTACTCCACGGTTCCGAAGTGGACACTCGCGGTGCATCATTTGCTGTCGCCATTCTCACTTCCCTGCGTCTTCCGAGCACTTGGTCGAGAAATTTATTGAAATCTGAGTAATCGCTAAAATCGATATCTTCCGCAGGCTTTTTGCGGCTAACTTTGTTGTTTCCCCAACTTGTAAAATTGGGAAGTTTTACGCCTTGTTTCCCTTGAAATCCCTTTTGTTTCCAGAATTTACTAAACTGGTCGTATTGAGCACGCTTTTCGATGTCTGAAAGAATATCGTAGGCTTCATTAATATCTTTAAACCTATCTTCTGAAGATTTGTCCCCCGGATTTACGTCAGGGTGCAACTGTCTCGCGAGTCGTCGATAGGCTTTTTTTATCTCATCAGCCTTAGCATCTCTGGGTACTCCCAGAATTTGATAGTAATTACGAAAGTTTTGCATAATTGGAGAAGGAAGTTCGGCAACGGATTGTGTAACGGATGTAACGGATGTAACGGATAGAAGGAAGAGTATCAATAAACATTCGATGGGGAGGGCGGGTTTTGCCGTTATAAACTAGCTTGTTTCATGTATTTTTAGCTAAACCCGCCCCTACAAGATACTATTGTTTTTTCGCAATGACCTACTTATAGCAATCCTATTTGATTTGTAAATGATTTTTTTTGCATAAACCGCAGAGGCGCAGGCGAATAGAAGAGTGGGGAAATAAAAAGCTTTGAGAAGTTGCAGGAAAAGAGCCGTCATATATTCTTAGAATTAAAACCTGCTCTTTTCCTTCTTACTTCTTCCTTCTTCCTTCTTCCTTCTTCCTTCTTCCTTCAATTACAGCCAATCATCATCATCATCCCAGTCGTCGCTTTGGTTTTGATAGGGGCGAGTCGGGCGATTAGTGCTGGTTCTACGATCGGGTGTACGATCGTAGGATCGATCGCGATCTGGCATCCGATCGCGATCGTAGGGGCGATCGGGAATTGGATCGACAGTCGATCGCCTGTACGGCTTAGCATTCGTATAATAGCTGCTGTCATCACTGCGCCGCTTTGTACCATCGCCCGTAAAAGTCCGCTTCACAGACTCAAAGAAATCATCATCATCGTCATCCTCAGCAAAAGCTGAAACTTCGCGGTTCAAATCGTAAAGAGCATCTTGCAAATCCGAACCAACTTGGTCAACTCCCCGCTCGTCGTTGCGTTCCAAACTGTCTCGCAATTCCCGAATTAACGTTTCAATGCGCTGGCGGCTTCTTTGAGCAAACTGCATTCCGCGATCGAGTGCAACTTCCCGCAATTGTCGCTCAGCTTGATAAGCCAAAGCTTCAGCACGATTGCGTTTTTCCACCCTTTCCCGCTGCAACTTATCAGCTTGAGCAAACTGTTCCGCATCGCGAATCATTTGATTCACTTCCTGCTGACTCAGCGTCGAAGCACCTTGCACAGTAATGCTTTGTTCCCTGCCGGTAGTTTTGTCTAAAGCAGTTACCAACAGCATCCCGTTAGCATCAATATCAAAAGCAACTTGTACCTGGGGAATCCCTCGCGGTGCCGGCGGAATTCCAGTTAGTTTAAACCTTCCCAAAGACTTATTATCTCTACCTAATTCCCGTTCCCCTTGGATGATGTGAACTTCTACCACAGTTTGGTTGTTTTCAGCAGTCGAAAAAATGTCCGATCGCCTAACTGGAATAGTAGTATTGCGAGGAATCAATTTTTTCATCACCCCGCCGATAGTTTCCAAGCCCAGAGAAAGCGGCGTCACATCCAACAGCAGCACATCGCGGACATCCCCGCCCAAAATCCCCGCTTGAATTGCAGCACCCACCGCCACAACCTCATCGGGATTCACATTTTGATTCGGTTCGCGATCGATCAAACTGCGAACAATTTCCTGCACCAAAGGAATCCGAGTCGAACCGCCAACCAACACAATTTCATCAATCCGAGAAGGACTCAAATTTGCATCAGCCAAAGCTTGTTTCACCGGCCGCCGCAGCCGCTGCACCAAATCGGTGCACAGCCCCTCAAATTGACCGCGAGTTAGTCGCGTTTCCAAATGCAAAGGCCCATCTTCATTAGCATCAATAAACGGCAAATTAATTTCAGTAACACCAACTCCCGAAAGCTCAATTTTAGCTTTCTCAGATGCTTCGATCAAGCGCTGCAAAGCTTGGCGGTTTTTGCGTAAATCCACCCCTTCTTTTTCTAAAAATTGTTCAGCCAACCAATCAACAATTTTCTGGTCAAAATCATTGCCACCCAATTGAGTATCGCCGCTAGTTGCTTTGACTTCAAATACTCCGTCTCCCACGTCTAAGATAGATACATCAAAAGTACCGCCGCCCAAATCAAAAACTAAAATAGTTTGACTTTCTCGCCTTTCCAAACCGTAGGCCAAAGAAGCCGCTGTCGGTTCATTTAAAATCCGCTTCACATCAAGTCCGGCAATTCTGCCAGCATCCCGCGTCGCCTGTCGCTGCGAGTCGTTGAAATAAGCGGGAACAGTGATTACAGCCCCCGTGACTTCTTGTCCGAGATAGCGGCTAGCTTCATCGGCCAATTTCCGCAACACCATCGCCGAAATTTCCTCTGGGGCGAAATCTTTTTTCAGGCGAGGGCATTTGATTTTGATGTTTCCGTTGTCGTCGCGGCGAGTTGTGTAAGGGACGCGCTTTGCTTCTGGAGTCAGTTCGGTATATTTGCGTCCGATGTACCGTTTGACGGCGTAAAAGGTGTTTTGGGGGTTAAGAACATTTTGGCGTCTGGCCATTTGTCCGACAAGGCGTTCTCCTTCCTTGGTGAAAGCAACCACCGAGGGAGTTGTCCGCATCCCTTCTGCGTTGGCAATCACAACCGGTTTGCCGCCTTCCATGACAGCTACTACTGAGTTTGTCGTTCCGAGGTCAATGCCAACTACTTTTCCCATACGTCCGTTGTCTCCTGTGGCGTTGTGTCTAGCTTTTTCAATATAAGCGTTAAGTACGATCGCATTTATTGTACCTTGTCGAGCCACGGGGCTGCGGGCGGTTCTCTCACTCGTGGCTGAGGCTGCGATGAGACGGGGGCGCGGCGGGTTGCAGGTGGGTGTAGGTTGGGTTGGCGCGAACCGGCAGCTTTGTCGAATCAGCATTATGTGTTGGCTTGGGTTTCAAAGGCCTAACCCAGGCTCTTTAAACTAGAATAAAAAGTAAATTTAACGGGTTAATTATTAATTATGCAAAGTATTAAAGTGCGATCGCGCGTTGGTGCAGACGGGATGCTGCATTTGCAAATTCCCGTTGGTATCAAAGATACAGATGTGGAAGTTATTGTAATTTTCCAGCCCATTGTACCTGCAACTGAGGCTAAAAAACCGGAAGATTTAGGCTGGCCCCCCGGTTTTTTTGAAAGAACGATCGGGTGTTTTCAAGATAAACCTTTAGTCCGAGGAGAACAAGGGGAATATGAAGAGCGAGAGGAATTGCTATGATTTATATTTCGGTAGGGTGCTTGTGGCGCACCTTACAAAAACTATGAAACTATGAAATCGATCGCCTACAATCAAAATTAAAAGCTCGCTCCCAACAATGACTGCAATCAAAATAACACCATGAAATTCTCCCTAGATGTAGAAAACAATCCCACAGGCTGGCCAGACCATACTCAACTACCCGAATCTGACGGTACTTTTGTGAAAAACTTTCAAGAACATCCCCAAAGCATCTTACTAACCGATTCAATTACTCCCATTTTAGAAATAATTCATGCTGACGGGAACTATTGCATCGGTCAAGACAGCGGCATTTATTGGCGGTTGACTGACCCATTAGAAAAAGGTGCAGAAGCGCCAGACTGGTTTTATGTCCCCAATGTGCCGCCAACTATTGACGGTCAATTGCGCCGTTCTTACGTGATGTGGCAAGAATTTGTAGCGCCGTTAATTGTGTTGGAATTTGTATCGGGCAATGGTGCAGAAGAACGGGACAGAACGCCTTTATTGCGATCGGGTAAACAGGAAACTAAACCGGGGAAATTCTGGATTTATGAAAATGTGATCCGTCCGGCATTTTACGGAATTTATGAAGTGACCGAGGCGAGTGTTGAAGTTTACCATTTAGTAGATAATAGCTATCATTTAGTCCAGGCAAACGATCGCGGCCATTATCCGATCGCACCGTTAGGGGTGGAATTGGGAATTTGGCAAGGTACTTATCAAAATGCTGAGTTACCTTGGCTTCGCTGGTGGGACAGTCAAGGTAATCTGTTGTTAACGGGTTCTGAAAGAGCCGATCGGGAACAGCAAATAGCTCAACAAGAGCGCCAAAGAGCCGATCGCGCCGAAGACCAATTAGAGCAATTGCGCGCTCAACTGCGATCGGCTGGAATTGAACCGGAATTGTGAATTGTCTGCAAGGGATCTCGCCCCCATCAGAGCGCGCCGATCGCACCTAAAAACTTTACAATGGCGATCGGGAACAGCGATCGCTCCTATTGAAGTTAAAATTTAACAAAAGCTCAAAACAAATATATGGGACTCTTTGACAAAATTCGCGGCGAATTTATCGATATCATCCAATGGTTAGACAACACCAACGATACCATTGCCTATCGATTCGAGCGCCACCAAAACGAAATCAAACAAGGTGCTAAACTAACTGTACGACCAGGACAAATAGCAGTCTTTGTCAGCGAAGGCAAAGTTGCCGATGTCTTCGATCCTGGAATGCACGAACTATACACCCGCAACTTACCCGTTCTTAGCACCTTAAAAGGTTGGCCCTACGGCTTCAACTCTCCCTTCAAAGCAGAAGTCTACTTTTTTAACACCAAGATATTTACCAACCTGAAATGGGGAACCGCTAACCCTGTAATTATCCGCGATCCAGAACTCGGCCCAGTGCGAATGCGGGCTTTTGGAACCTACAACATTAAAGTTTCCCATCCCGAACAACTTTTAAAGCAATTAATCAGCACAGACGGACTATTTCAAGTAGATGAAATTAGCGAACAACTCCGCAATACAATAGTCAGCGCTTTTGCCAATTGGGTTGGTAATTCCCGCGTTCCCTTGCTGGACTTTGCAGCCAACTACACACAAATGGGCGAACAAATACGCATTGCCCTACAGCCAAATATCCAGCAGTTCGGGTTAGAATTAACTCAGATATTAATTGAAAATATCTCGATGCCGCCTGAAGTGGAAGCAGCACTCGACAAACGAGCCTCGATCGGACTTCTGGGAAATATGCAGCAATATACCCAATATCAAGCTGCTAACGCTATAGAAGCATCAGCCAATAACCCCAGCGGCGGCAATCAAGCATTAGAATTAGGCATGGGAATGGCAATGGGTCAGCAAATGACAAATATGATGCAGTCACCAGCATCGCAAACACCGCCGCCACCGCCGCCAATAACACAAACTCAGTGGTACATTGCCCCCAACGGTCAACAATTAGGGCCCTTTGAATTGCATCAACTTCTGCAAAATGGTTTGACACATCAGGTAATGGTTTGGCGGGCGGGTTTTGATGGCTGGAAATTAGCATTGCAAGTGCCGGAATTAGCGTCTTTATTGGCTACAGTGCCGCCCCCGCCCCCAACCGCAGCAGCCTAAAATTTGGGATGTTTAGTTAATTGGTAATTGGTAGGTTTTCCCGATTACCGATTGCCAATTACCAGTTATAGCGGTTCTCAAGCGTCGTGAGGTATGCCCAATGACCTGTTTGGCCAATGACCTGTTTGCCATATACCCAGTGACACCTCATCTTTCTGAGAAATGCTATATATCACCAATAAACTATTATGAATACTTCTGAACCTGGTGTTAAACGTTTTCCCTGTCCTAGCTGCGGGGCTTATTTAGAGTTCAACCCCCAAGCAGGAAAGCTAAAATGTGCTTACTGCGGCTGGGAAGATGCAATTCCCCAAACTGCGGAAGAAGTAAAGGAGAATTCCTACGAACAATATCTAAAAAACGATCGCACGGCGCTGACAACTTTATCCACAACAGCCCTGGAAGTAAAATGCAATGATTGCGGAGCAAGTATTACTTTTGAACCGCCGAAAGTAGCGGGTAGATGCCCGTTTTGTGCTTCTCCAATTGTGACGCAACCTGTAAAAGCCAGCCCTAGGGTGCAACCAGAGGGAATTATACCCTTTGAAGTTACTGATAAACAAGCCAGAGAAAGCATTCAGAAGTGGCTCAGCAAGCGCTGGTTTGCTCCTTCTGCTTTGAAATCTATGGCGCAACAGGAGAAAATTCAAGGGGTTTATTTGCCGTTTTGGACTTACGACTGTTATACGGTGAGTTACTATAAGGGCGATCGGGGAGAACACTACTATGTGACTGAGAGTTATACAGAAACAAATGCTAACGGCGAAACTGAAACTAAAACTCGCGAAGTCCAGCATACCAGATGGTGGCCTGCTTCTGGCAGAGTCGATCGCACTTTTGATGATATTCTGATTCCGGCGACAACTTCAGTCGATCGCCCGCGTCTGGATGCACTAGAACCTTGGCATCTCAACGAGTCATTGCGCCCTTACAATTCTTCTTATTTAGCTGGGTTTGAAGCACAGCGATCGCAAGTTTCTCTCTCTCTAGGATTTGACTCTGCTAAAAATATCATGGCGGGTACTATTCACTGGGATGTTTGTAGACATATCGGCGGCGACGAGCAGCGGGTTCACAGCGTTTCTACAGATTACAATGCTATCACTTTTAAGCATATTTTGCTACCAGTGTGGATGTGCGCCTATCGCTATCAAAACAAGCAATATCAAGTAATAGTTAATGCTCGCACCGCCGAAGTTCAAGGCGAACGTCCCTACAGTGTTTGGAAGATTACTGCTGCTGTGGTTAGCGGTGTCGTACTTGCGGGTGTGATGTACCTATTGTTTAGTGGTAATTGGAGATATCTCCCTATTCCCGGCCTACCCGATCCCGAATCCCAACCAACCTCCTTTGTGGATGAAAGCGCAAGATTCTCGGAAAAACCCGGTTTCTGAGTTGTCGTTGCGTGGCCGAGAAACCGGGTTTTTTGCCAAGTTTTTCGATGAAAGCGCAAGATTCTCGGAAAAACCCGGTTTCTGATTCATCGTTGCGCGGCATCGCTTGCTAAACTATATTGCCAACATTCAACTCACCGAGACGCTTCAAAATACTCAGCACAGTGTACAAATCATTCCCCGGATTGAAAATGTAAAACTTCCGAGAAAAAGCGTACTGCGGTGTTTCCCCCTTAACTAATTTGACAAATAGAAAATCTACCCCATTCATTAACAAACCGTAAGTAGGTCGATCGCCCGTCACACTACCTAACATATAAGCTAATAACTGCGGAATACCGACTTCCAAAGAAAATGCCGCTTTCTTAGATTCGATAACTACTACCCAAAACTCCTGAAACAAAGCCAAAACATCCATTTGTCCCCTGACAATTAGTCCTTCATCTTCGTCAATAATTTCTACAGATTTTTCGGAAGTAACGTGAAAAGGAGCAAGATAAAAATCAGCTAAATCTAAAAACGGAGACAGTACGACCATTTTGACTGTATTTTCTAGAAGTGGCGGATGTTTGAGCAAATTCCTGTAACTTGCTTTCACTCTGTCTAGTCGCTGTTTTTCAGCATCAGTTATTTCTGGCAAATCATCTTGCCACTCCCGAAAGAATTGGTCATCCTCAACCCACTCAATTTTGAATTGGGCTTCCAAATCATTTATTGCAACATTTCTAGCTTGAATTGTTTGTGCCATGAATTTAACTTTTTTAAGCAATTGTTTTGATAATTTATAATAGCAAAACTTAATAAGGCGCGAAGAGAAGAGAAGAGGAGACAGCAGTGCTCGTCGTGGCCGAGAAACCGGGTTTTTTGCCAAGTTTTTCGATGAAAGCGCAAGATTGTCGGAAAAACCCGGTTTCTGACTCGTCGTTGGTGGCCGAGAAAATGTAACGACTTGTAACGTATAATTAAGGCGAAGCGAACAGAGGGCAGTAGTATTAAATGCGAGTTGCGATCGCCGGAGCCGGCCTAGCAGGGTTATCCTGTGCAAAATATCTCACCGATGCGGGTCACACCCCCATCCTCCTAGAAAGTCGGGACGTACTCGGCGGCAAAGTAGCCGCTTGGAAAGATGCAGACGGCGACTGGTACGAAACCGGCCTCCACATATTTTTCGGTGCATACCCAAATATGCTCCAACTATTCAAAGAACTAGACATCGAAGACCGGCTGCAATGGAAAGAGCACTCGATGATTTTCAATCAGCCGGAAACGCCCGGAACCTATTCGCGCTTTGACTTTCCGAATATTCCGGCCCCCTTCAACGGCCTTGTGGCTATCCTCAGAAACAACGATATGCTCACCTGGGGCGAAAAAATCAGTTTCGGCCTCGGTTTGGTTCCGGCGATACTTCAAGGCCAGAAATACGTCGAAGAAATGGACAAATACTCCTTTTCCGAGTGGCTCAAAAAGCAAAATGTCCCCCCCAGAGTCGAAAAAGAAGTATTCATCGCCATGTCCAAGGCGCTGAATTTTATCGACCCCCACGAAATATCTGCAACCATTCTGCTGACAGCCCTCAACCGCTTCTTGCAAGAGACAAAAGGCTCGAAAATGGCTTTTTTAGACGGCCCCCCTACAGAGAGGTTGTGTCAGCCGATGGTAGACTACATAACTGAGCGCGGTGGCGAAGTCCGGCTGAATGCACCCATCGGGGAATTTTTGCTCAATGATGACAACACGGTGCGCGGTTTCCAGATTCGGGGTGTCAAGGGGGCAGAGTCAGAAGTTCTGACGGCTGATATTTACGTTTCGGCGATGCCGGTTGACCCGCTGAAGTTGATGATGCCGAAACCTTGGGCCGAAATGGGTTATTTCAAAAAGCTCGAAGGTTTGGAGGGTGTACCGGTGATTAATGTACACTTGTGGTTCGATCGCAAGTTAACAGATATCGACCACTTGCTGTTCTCGCGATCGCCCTTGCTGAGCGTCTACGCCGACATGAGCAACACCTGCCGCGAATATGCCAACCCAGACAAATCCATGCTGGAACTGGTACTCGCACCGGCCAAAGACTGGATAGGCAAATCTGACGAAGATATCGTCGCAGCCACAATGGTCGAGTTAGAAAAACTCTTTCCCGACCAAATCCCAGAACCCGCCAAACTGCTCAAATATCACGTAGTCAAAACCCCACGTTCCGTCTACAAAGCCACTCCCGGCCGTCAAGAGTGCCGTCCCACCCAAACCACTCCCATTAGCAATTTCTATCTAACGGGGGATTATACAATGCAGCGTTATCTTGCGAGTATGGAAGGTGCTGTGCTTTCTGGTAAGCTGACAGCGCAGGCTATTTCAACGGCCAATAACAAATGAAAAATTAAGAATTTTTCATAAATACTGGGATTTGCGCGCGGGCGACGTGAAACCGGGTTTTTAGCCAAAATATTTGCTGAAAACCCTCAATCTCGGTTCAAAAACCAGGTTTCTCGGTTCGGATGCGTCATTCCTAAAGACGTAAAAGAATCTCCCGTTGTCTCAACGGGGGAATGTCAGTTCTAATCTTTAAATTTCTTATTCTCGGATGCTGCAACTGTCAAAACTCCAGTGCATGAGAACTCTGGCTTCTTTGGAAGAATCCTACGAATTGTGCCGCCAAGTCACAGCGAGTTATGCCAAAAATTTTTATTTAGGCACTCAACTCATGCCCGAAGCCAAGCGTCGGGCTATCTGGGCGATTTACGTTTGGTGCCGCCGCACCGACGAACTCGTAGACGGGCCAGGTTCTGAGGCCACAACCCCTGAAACTCTAAATCTGTGGGAAAAACGCCTAGAATCATTGTTTGCCGGCCATCCCCACGACGATTACGACGTGGCTTTGGTGGATACCTTGTCTCGTTTCCCGATCGACATTCAGCCGTTTAGAGAGATGATTGCGGGCCAGCAAATGGACTTGTACCGCAGCCGCTACGAAACTTTTGAAGAGCTCAATCTTTACTGTTATCGAGTAGCGGGTACTGTCGGGCTGATGTCGATGTCTGTGATGGGTGTAGACGAATCGAACCGGGCTGCCAACTGGAATTGGCACTGGGGAAATAAAATTCCCAAGGAAGAAGCAATCGCCCTCGGTATAGCCAAGCAGTTAACTAACATTCTGCGCGATGTCGGAGAAGACGCCCGTCGCGGCCGCATTTACCTGCCCTTAGAAGACTTAGCGCTGTTTAACTACACCGAAGAAGATTTATTCAACGGTGTGATTGACGAACGCTGGCGGGAATTGATGAAGTTTCAAATTCAGCGAGCTCGCAAATTATACGCCAGCGCCGAACCCGGAATCAAAGTTTTGAGTCCCGATATCCGCTGGACAGTTTGGGCTGCTACGATGTTGTACAGCAGAATCTTAAATGCGATCGAACGGAATCAGTACGATGTTTTCCAGAAGCGGGCTTATGTCAGCAATTCTCAGAAATTGCTGTGTCTCCCCGCCGCTTGGATAAAGTCAAAAGTGCTTTAGCCTCCGGCAATATTGCTTCGATATCAGTCCGCGCCGGCGGACTTTGTTATGGCGCATCAAAATTCAATTGGGAGGGCTGATTTTTGGTTTCCAGCAATTCTTTTTCCTGCTGGAGTTTGGCTTCTAAATTTTGAATTTGTTCGCGGCGGGCTTCAAGTTCGATCGATCTCCGAGACAATTCTTGACTTTGCAAAGTGAGAGATTGGCGGCACTCTTCTGCTTTCTGGGCTTCTTGCTGCCAAAAATCGGGAGTAAAGCCTGTGGTTAAATACTTTTCAACTAATTCTAGCACCCAGTTTGTAGCTGTTTGAACCTGCAAAATGTGGCGATTTTCGCCAATATCTGCTAATACTAGCATTCCTTCATTTAACACATTTTGATTACAATTTGGCGGCACTATCAAGACAGTTTGTTCGGGAAGAATAGCCCAAGTCTCATCAGCATTTTGACAAGCCAGCAATTGCAGACTTATTTCACCTAAAATATCCTTCTTTTGTACTTGGGCTAAATATAGCATAGGGGTTATTGGTTATTGGTTGTTTGTTATTGGTTATTGGTTATTTGTTATTGGTTATTGGTTGTTGGTTGTTGGTTATTGGTTATTGGTTATTTGTTATTTGTATATCTCGCTTGTGGCCGAGACTCGATCCCCCTCGCATCCCCATTTTTAAGGGGAATTAGGGGGGATCGAGAGGATGGGGACTCAGATAGAAGACTGATACTACCTTGACTGTAGAATTTAGATGCGCCTCAACTTAGCTGTCAACTTTCAACTGTCAACAATCAACCGTTAACTATTAAAACAACTTTAGCCGATCGCGCAAAATCTCCGCTTGTTTCTCCGCTTCAGCCAAAGCATCCCGCGCCCCCTGAACCACATCAGGAGTAGCCTTATCCACAAACTTCTGATTAGTCAAACGCGCCGCAGTATGCTTAATTTCAGCTTCCACCTTGCTCAACTTCTTCTCTAATTTACCGCGCAAAGCCACCAAATCCACCACCCCAGCCAGAGGAATCAATACTTGTACAGTACCGACAACCCCAGCAATTGTCTGTCCCAAATCTCCATCCAAACTAGCAGTAACAGTCAGATTTTCCACCTTAGCCAAATCTTTGATGTAAACGCTTCCATCCGAGAGAATTTGGCGTTCCTTCTCGCTTTCGCTTTGCAAAATCGCCGTCACCTTCAGACTCGGTTTGATATCAGAATCTGCCCGCAAATTACGAATAGTGCGAATTGTCCCGAACAACAACTCAAACTGCTGTTCTAATTCTGGATCGATCAGCGAGATATCCGCTTCAGGATAAGCTTGCAAAGCCAGACATTCATCCTCGCCAGTTTGAGTCAGAGTGTGCCAAATTTCCTCAGTAATGTGCGGCATAAAAGGATGCAGCAATTTCAGAATTCCTTCCAACACAAAAGCAAAAGTTTGCTGCGCGACTTTCTTAGAATTGGGTTCAGCATCCTCCTGCAAGCGAGATTTGACTAACTCAATATACCAGTCGCAAAAATCGCCCCAAATAAACTCGTAAAGATTCTTAGCCGCTTCTCCCAAGCCGTAAGTTTCCAAAGAATTGCGACTTTGTTGCACAACTTGATGATAGCGAGAAAGAATCCAGCGATCGCACAATTCCAAACTACCGCCTTCTACAGCCGGACTTCCCAACTGCTGCGGAGTCTGTCCCTCCAGATTCATCATCACAAACCGGGCCGCATTCCACAGCTTATTTGTGAAATTCCGGGAAGCCTCGACTGATTTCGATTCATCAGTTTTGCGATCGTACTCCATGCGAATATTCTGCCCGGCCCCTACCACTTCCTTAACCAAAGTGTAGCGCAAAGCATCAGTCCCGTACTTACCAATTAACAGCAGCGGGTCAATACCGTTATTTTTACTCTTAGACATTTTTTGACCTTTTTCATCCAACACCAAACCGTGAATGTAAACAGTATCAAAAGGCATCTTTTCAGTAAAATGTCCGGCCATCATAGTCATTCTAGCCACCCAGAAAAAGATGATATCAAAACCAGTCACCAGAGTAGTTGTGGGATAGTAAAAATCGAAATCCTGAGTTTTTTCCGGCCATCCCAAAGTAGAAAAAGGCCACAATCCAGACGAAAACCAAGTATCCAATACATCTGGATCTCTGACCAACTCAACATCTTGCCCAAATTGAGCAGCAGCTTTTTCCCTAGCTTCAGCTTCAGTTTTCGCTACCACAAACGGCGTTGTGTCGGTAATTTCGCCGTGAGTTTCGCTAACAGCATACCAAGCAGGAATCTGGTGTCCCCACCACAATTGGCGGGAAATACACCAATCTTTCAATTTCACCAACCAATCGCGATAAACCTTTGTCCATCTGTCAGGAACAAATACAGGCGAATTACTTTTATCTAATGCTTCTAGCGCGCGTTGAGAAAGCGGATCTATCTTCACAAACCATTGGGTTGATATCAACGGTTCGACGGGAACTTTGCCGCGTTCACTGTAGGGAACTGTATGTTTGTAATCTTCTATTTTAACCAAAAATCCGTCAGTTTCTAACCGCTTCACCACATTTTTGCGGGCAACAAATCGGTCTTGTCCTTGGAACTCTCCGGCATTTTCATTTAAAGTGCCGTCCTTGTTCATGATGTTGATAAACGGTAAATTGTGGCGCTTACCCATCTCGAAGTCATTCGGATCGTGGGCGGGAGTCACTTTGACACAGCCAGTTCCGAAAGTTGGGTCAACTAATTCATCGGCAAAAATTGGAATTTCGCGATCGAGAATGGGCAAAGTGACAGTTTTACCGATAAGATGCTTGTAGCGATCGTCCTGTGGATTCACCGCCACCCCTGTATCGCCCAACATCGTCTCCGGCCGAGTCGTCGCCACCTCCAAATAACCAGAACCGTCCGTCAAAGGATAGCGGAAATGCCACAAATGCCCGTCAACTTCCTGCTGGTCAACCTCCAAATCCGACACAGCAGACTGACTCGCCGGACACCAATTCACCAGGTAATTACCGCGATAAATCAGCCCCTCATCGTACAGGCGGACAAACGCTTCTAAAACCGCAGCGGATAAGCCTTCATCCATCGTAAAGCGTTCACGCGACCAATCGACAGACACGCCCAAACTGCGTAATTGATTAGTAATAGTATTGCCCGATTCAGCTTTCCACTCCCAGGCCCGTTCCAAGAATTTTTCTCGGCCTAAATCGTGGCGAGTTTTGCCTTCTGCTTTGAGTTGCTTTTCGAGAATAGTTTGAACTGCAATGCTAGCATGATCCGTTCCCGGCAACCACAGGGTATTGCGTCCAGTCATGCGGTGATAGCGGACGAGGACATCAATCAGCGTCTCTTCAAAAGCGTGTCCCATGTGGAGGCTGCCGGTGACGTTGGGCGGCGGGATAACTACGCAGTAAGGTTCGCCGCCTTTTTCGGGGTCAGCTTTGAAGGTTTGGTTGTCTTCCCAGTATTTTTGCCACTTGGCTTCGGTGGCTTGGGGGTCGTATTGCGGGGGTAGGTTTGCGGTCATGGTGGCTTGAGAGTTTGATCTTATTTAAGATTGTGCCATAGCGGGGGGAAGAGAAGAGGTTTGAACCGCAGAGGGCGCAGAGGGCGCAGAGGGAAGAGTGTGGGGAGGGTTTTGGATTATGATTGTGATTATTGGTTTGAGAAGAGGAGAGAAGAGAGTTGGGAGAGGAGCTTAATGAGTTGACTTATGCGGTGATTGGGGCGGCGATGGAGGTTCATAAAGAGTTGGGGCCGGGGTTTTTGGAAGCGGTATATGAGAATTCGTTGCGTGAAGAACTCTCGCGCCGGGGAATTCCTTTTGAACCTCAACCTACAGTAAATGTAACTTATAAAGGTGTTGTGGTTGGGGAAGGCAGATACGATATGCTGGTTGCCAACACTATCGTAGTTGAATTAAAGTCAGTCCAAACTATACTTTCTATTCATGAGGCTCAAGTTATCTCCTACCTCAAAATGACTGGTTATCCTCTAGCCCTTCTCATCAACTTCAATGTCCGCTTTTTAAAAGAAGGAATCCGCCGCCTCATCCTCTCCTAACAAACCTTCTCATCCCTCCCCTCTCTGCGAGCTCTGCGCTCTCTGCGGTAAAATCCTCTTAATCTCTATTTCACCTCCTTATAATCCACCCCATAACTCGTATCTCTCCCCGACAAATACGTCGTTTTCCCCGTTAAAGTCTCCAGAGTTTTTTTCGTTTCAGCCGAAGTAATCGAATTCAGCGGCACGCCTAACTTGCTAGCCAAGCCAGCCGCCACGCCTACACCTTGTCCTTGATAAATATTCACCGTCGCAATTCGCCCGACAGATACCGCCATACCGACATAACCGGACGATCGCCCGACAATGGCTAAATTCTTGACTTTGCTAGCCAAAGCGCTTTCTATGCCAAAATTATACACTGGCAGCGGCGGAATTCTCGCAGATAAATTCTTGACTCCGCCCCGCATATCGAAATCGTAGGAAAAACTGCCGATCGACTTTTCAGGTACTGTTCCCCCTTTGATAATCTCCTGGCCCGTCAGCGGATCTACCACATCGCGAACGTTCAAAGTTTGCCTGATATAAATCTCGTCTGGAAGAAATACTCTCACATCTTTACCAGACTTCTTTTGTAGCCAGTATTGGAGAAATGACATTTCTCTAATCATTTCAGGAGTCGGTTTTCTGCCGTTAGCTTCCATCTTCATGATTTGGTCAACTTGGTATTTAAACAGAAACCCGTTCCAAGACAGCACATTTTTGTTATAAACGCAGACATTGCCTTTATCAAAAAAGAATCCTTTATTTTGACTGAAGGGCAGCTTTCTGTCTATGTGATACGCTGCACCTATAGCTACGCTTCTAATGTCGTAGCCGTCTGTATATGGCTGATAAATCGTACTCCAGAAATTTCTCATCCAGAATTTTGTACTAGCCGGATCTTTATATTTCATAATGCTTTCTTTTATTTTTTTTACCAAAGGCCTATTGTATAGAATTTCATCTTCTATGCTGCGGAACTCGGACATCGTTATCCCTGTAATTCTCGGAACTACAGAGACAGCTAAAGTTTCATTTTTGGATTTTATATTTTGAGATTGATATCCTGTATAATAAGATAATCCTGCTTTTCTTGCCAATTCGGCGTCTTGAGTTACGTCAATAAAAGAGTTGGCTTTAATTATTAGATTGCTGCCTTTTACTTCGGCATATTCAATTTTTTTGTCTACGACGCGGGGAGTAAGAGTTGAGTTGGAAATAACTTTGACTCCTGCGGCGGAAAGCATCTGTTTGAGAGCTCGATCTGCCTTTTTTGGATCTAAGCAAGATTCGGGCGCATTTGCTTTATCTAAGAATTCCTTAAAACATTGGGCGTAAGGTTGGCGGTACCAATCGGGGATTTTATCTACATCGATGTAAGCTAAACCGCCGCGGGTGAGTAAGCCGCCCAAAGGAGCACTTGCGTAGTTCGATCGCACGATCGCAACTTTGCCCTTTGCGCCTAAAGTCTTCTTAGCCCATATCGCCGCACATATCCCCGGTACTTCATCACCATATACTACTACATCAAACTTTTGCTCCGGTGATTTTTTGGGAGGTACAGGAGGCGGGCTGCTGGATTTTTGCTGCAGAGTTCCATTGTCTAAGGTGGCACTTGCTGGGTTTCTATTTGCGATATAATTTTCTGCTTCTCTGAAAGGCGGATAATTCAGTAAAAGTTTTACGGCGACAAAGAAGATTGCAATTGAAGCTAATTTCTTGAAAGTAGACAGCATTCAGTTGACTCGTTTATAAATTTGCAATACCTGATAGGGAAGTTCAGGGTTTACGGAGTTGAATATAGCACGTTTAGATTGTTTCGACACAGTTTTAACTTTTCCGGGAACCGTGGTAAACGAATCTTCTCAACCCAAACCTGGTGATGCTGTCCTTGGTGGCCAAAATGCTACAATTACATCAATCACCAATTGAAACATAAAAAACATGACTTTTGAGGCGGTTTTAAATCTTGTTAAACACTTGTCTCTAGCCGAAAAGTTACGATTGATTAAGTGGATGGTTCCTGAAATAGAACGAGAATTAGTTGTTCGGCCCGCTCCCCGCAAATCATTGTGGGGTTTATGTGCTGACTTGGGAATTGCACCCTCTGTCGCTGATATAGATGAAGTTCGCAGCGAAGAATGGGCGAATTTCCCAAGGGAGGATTTCTAATGCTGCGTGCTGTAGCTGATACTCATGCTATTATCTGGTATATCTTTGCCGATTCACGACTTTCGGTGACTGCTAGAACGACAATAGAAGAGATAGCTGCCGAAGGAAATCAGGTGGTTTTTTCATCAATTATATTAGCAGAAATTGTCTATCTGAGCGAGAGAGGGCGGATTAATTCAACTACTCTCGATCTATTCTTGAGAGAAGTTGAGAGCGATGGTTCCTTATTGGTTGAAATTCCTTTCGATCGCATTATAGCTTTAACTTTAAGGCAAGTTGACCGATCGCAAATTCCCGATTTGCCCGATCGCATTATTGCTGCTACTGCTTTGTATCTTAATGTACCCGTTATTAGTCGCGATCGCCGGATTCAATTATCTAGTATAGACACAATTTGGTAAATCTTAGTCACTCGGCGCAAGTTTAAATTTTCCGGGAACAGTTGTTAGAGGTTTTGCCTGTGTTACTGGTTTGGGAGGGCTATTGATGTGGGTAAGGATGGTGGGTGCGATCGCATCTCAGATATCTGGTGTCGGAAAGGGCGATCGGCTACAATAATTTAAGAACAACAATTGAGTCCCCTTAAACATACAGAAAAAATGGCAAAAATTTTTGTACATCCTGAATGTCCTTTTTCAGTAGAAACATTTAACTTATTGGCACAATTTTATGAAAATCCCAACTCAGATTTTTACATAGCACACAAAAAAAATTTTTTAAAATATGTAGAAGAGCCATTAAAGTATATTTACAGCCAGGTAGAAGAGCAGTTGCCTGATTTTATTAAAGAATATATAAATGTCAAACGTGAGGGGTTTGGCTCTATTAATGAAATAGGTAATTTGGAATCGACAGCCTACAGTATAATTTTTGATTTAAAAGATATCATTTCTACTGTGCATTGTATAAGTCGTGCTCAGTTAATGCTGAATCTTGAAAACCAGAAATTAACTTTTGGTTTTTCTTCTGAAAGTAACGATTTTGAGGCAGTAAAAGAATTTCGCCTACTGCCTTATATAGATGATGATATGATCGAACTCTTTAAACGTTCTCAACTTCCAAAAAATTATAGCTTCTGTTTGACTCAGAAAGCAACTGATTTTAAATTCACTAACTGGGATTTTAATTCCAGAATGGAACCCGCAAAAAATGTTTATGAACTATTAGAAAACATTTTCACTGAGTCACCTGGTATTCTACCATATGAAGTTAACATAGAACTTACTAAAATTCAGGTTCAAATCTCACTTGAATCACAAAAAATATTAGGATCTTCTGCTAATGGCTTAATTAGGAAAATAGGACAAACATTTAAAAAACTATTTCCATTGTTTTTGATTTTCAATTTTTACGATGACAATAATTATTTTACTCCAATTATTCTCAGTGAATATTTGTCAGTATATGAAAAGGAATTTAATCCAGTGTATCAACTACAAGAAATTTCCGAAACTACTGGTTTTCAAACAACCCAACTAACCCAATGGATACACACCATTAACCGCAAAGGCCAAACCATCATTCAAGGCCCGCCCGGAACCGGAAAAACCTTCCTTGCCCAAAAACTCGCCCAACACTTAATCGGCGGGGGTGACGGTTTCTCAGACACGATCCAATTTCATCCAGCTTATACTTATGAAGACTTTATTCAAGGCCTCCGCCCCCAAAGTCAAGACGGGCAATTAACTTATCCCATAGTTCCCGGTAGATTCCTAGAATTTTGCGAAAAAGCCGAAGCCTGTGAAGACATTTGTGTTCTGATTATTGATGAAATTAACCGTGCAAATTTATCTCAAGTCTTTGGCGAGTTAATGTACCTCCTAGATGACCGACCCGACACAGAGCGCTTTATTACACTAGCCAGCGGTAAACAGTTTAGAATCCCTACAAATGTCCGCATCATCGGCACAATGAACACCGCAGACCGTTCTATTGCCTTAGTTGATAATGCACTCCGTCGCCGCTTCGCATTCATCTCTCTTTCTCCTAACTATGAAGTCCTGCGACAGTATCACCAGAGAGAGGAAACAGGTTTTCCAGTTGAAAAATTAATTAGTATTCTAGAAAAACTCAATAAGGAGGTAATTAAAAACAAACACTATGAACTAGGCATCTCTTTCTTTTTGACCAACCCATTAAATGAAGATATTATAAAAGACATTTGGGAAATGGAAATTGAGCCATACCTCGAAGAATACTTCTTTGATAACCTGGAAAAAATGGATGAATTTCTCTGGGATAAAATTAAAGACAAATTGAGCAATTGATAATCTAACGCCGTCATTAACGCCGAGACAGTGGCCTTACTGCATCCACCACAATTATGAAACCAGAATCCAGCCGACCTATCGAACTTACAGAATATCAATTAGCAACTTTTGAACAAGATTTTATCCCCGAATCAGTAGGAGATAAAATATATATGAATTATGCCAAGGAGATAGAGATAGAATTTCCCAACCGTAAAACAAAATATCAATGGCACTTAAAATCTAAAGGCAGAGTGGGCAACATTCCCATCACTCCAGAATTTCACATCGCCATCCGCCCAAAGGTTTCGATAAACAACCTCTTCGGAATGATTGACTATGCCTACAACCTTAAGATAAAATTTCCCCAAGGATCGATTCAGTGCCAATCTTTACAAGAAAGTTACGAGAGATTAGCTAACATTCTTGCCCAAAAAATTCTAGAACGCTGTCGCAAAGGATTATATCGCGATTACTTATCCAAAACCGAAAGACTCGCCTACATTCGCGGCCGCGTCGATTTGCGGTCAGCCCTGCAAAAACCTTGGGATGTTAAACTAAAATGCTACTATAACGAACAAACAGGCGACATCGAAGACAATCAAATACTCGCTTGGACACTTTTCATCATTGGCCGCAGCGGTTTTTGCCGTGAATCTGTTTCATCCACTGTGCGAAAAGCCTTTCACGCACTCCAAGGATTTGTTACATTAAAACATTTTAAATCAGAAGCTTGCATTGATAGAAATTATCACCGTTTGAATCAAGATTATCAACTTTTACACGCCTTATGTCGATTCTTTTTAGATAATACAGGGCCGAGTCACGAAAGTGGCGATCGCGAAATGCTCCCTTTTCTCATAGACATGGCTAAATTATATGAACAATTTGTCGCTGAATGGCTCAACGTAAATACACCAAAAGGCTTTTTTGTCAAACAACAACACCGAGTCACACATGACAAAATTTATTTCGATAAGATGGACTTAATTTTACGCGATATAGAAACAAATGAAATCCTGTATGTCCTGGATACAAAATACAAAGCTCCCGATAAAGTAGAGAATACGGATCGTAATCAAGTAGTTACCTACGCAACGCTACTAAACTGTAAAAATGCAATTCTCATCTACCCTCAAAATCTCAAAGCGCCCATAGACCAACAAATTGGTGATATCCGAGTTCGCAGTCTAACTTTTTCTCTAGATAGCAACCTCAATGAAGCCGGAAAAACCTTCTTAACCTCTCTACTTCCAAACACCTTCCCCTAACTCTACTCTGCGCCCTCTGCGCCCTCTGCGGTTCATTTATCCACAAAAAAAGAGGCGCAATTGCGCCTCCCAAATCTTTCATGTCAGGGTTCTAAACACTAACAGCCACTTTCGCTTCCTTCGCAGTCAACTTCTCGTAAGTCGCCCGCATCTTCAATCCGACTAACACTTGGAACAAACCAGTTCCATTGTTGGAACCAGGATATTCGCGGTGCTGGAGTAACAGGTGAGTTAACTCGCCTTCATACTTCGCCGAAGTCTTGCTCAAATGGCTTTCGATGTAAATAACTTCTTCGAGATTCTCGAACTGACCATCTACTTCCAAAATCGAGACTTCGTGACCGTAAAAAGCATCAGGCCCGTAGTACATCTTAATTCCGGGATAGGAACAAGTCAGCTTGCGGCCGCAAGGAACCCAGTTAATTGTTGAACCTTCGTCAAACAAATACGCAGGTTCAAAATTGGCGACGCCTTCGCGCTGGATCATTTGCACGCGCAGAACTTTCCGCTCTTTGTCATCTTTGATCAAGTTGGTCGGCAACACTTGAATTACCACATCAGCATATTGCTTTTGCGGGTCGATGTAGGCGGTGAAATCTGGTTTGCGAGCGTTGATTGCAAACAGCACGTCTTCGTAACGGTGGCCCCGTTCTGCCATGTCGCGCTGGATTTTCCAAGCAATTTTTACCTCGTCGCTGATGTCGAGGTAGACGCTGAAGTCGATGAGCGATCGAACTCGCTCGTCGTACAGGGGGTGCAGCCCCTCAATCACAATCACATGATTCGGCTCTACCCGCTCAGGAGGATCGAGCAGACCGGTTTCGTGGTTGTAAATCGGCTTGTCGATCGCGTGACCTTCTTTGAGAGCCTTCATTTGCTCAGCCATCAGGTCAAAATTGTTTGCTCTGGGGTCAAGGGCTGTAATCCCTGTTTCCTTGCGCTGCTTGCGATCGAGACAATGATAGTCATCGAGGCAGATTACAGTAACGAAATCTTCCCCGAACAAATCTGTCAATCGGCGTAAAAAAGTAGATTTTCCGCATCCGGAATCTCCGGCAACGCCAATTAAAACCACGCGATCCGGCTTACTGGTCATAGTTTCCCTCTAACAAAATCACTGTTTACTAACTAACTCAAGTCTAGATTCCACAAAATTTCAGCCCGCAGGTAGCGGCAAGCAGGCTTTGTGCTGCTGTGCTACCCCGAGACGATCGAGTTCTCACCAGCATACAGCAGTGAGTTGACTGCCTGCCCGGGCAGACCCAAGCAATCTTCAAGGCAAGTAATTAATACTAACTTTAGTGGTTAATCTTACCAGAAGGCGTTCGCCCCCTACAAGCTCAACCTCATTAAAACTGCTCGAATCTTCCTTTCTCTGGTGGGGCGCTCCCCAAATCACAATGACTTATCGGGGCAGATCCCCCGATCGGGTAAAATATTGGCAGTACGCAGACAACAATAGCTATAGGTCAACAGCCGAACGCAAAGCGGGCTCGGTGAGCGCGGCGTTCGGCTAGTAGGGATTTGATAACGCGAGCGATCGCAACTTCAACACTCCCGCCCGCGTGGCGAGGCCCAAAAATTGGCGCGGCCAATTAGTCCCGATGGCCTTAAGAAAAAAGTAAATTGAGTCTAACGTCACATTCTCTTTCTTTATAACTCTGTATCGTGAAGGACAAGCAACAAATGTACAGCCCAAGCATATCTGGTGTTGCGGCAAACTCAGAATCAGGCAGCCGCATCTTTGTTTACGAAGTGGAGGGTATGCGTCAGAGCCAAGCAACTGACCAAACAAGTCACCCGATTCGCCGTAGTGGCAGCGTATTTATCTCCGTGCCCTACGATCGCATGAATCAAGAAATGCGAAGGATTATTCGCATGGGTGGCAAAATAGTCAGCATTCGTCCTTTAAATGGCGCTCCCGAAACTAATGGCAAAGTCGCACCAGAAGCAGGGCTACAGAGTCAGAAATCTGGAGAAAAAACTAAGCCCATGACTCAAGCCAAGGAAAAAGTTCAGGTTCCTGTTAACCTCTACAAGCCGGCCAATCCCTATATTGGTAAGTGCATTTCTACAGAAGAAATGGTCAGAGAGGGCGGCGAGGGCACAGTCCGCCACGTCAAATTTGACATTTCTGGAGGCAAGTTACACTATCTCGAAGGTCAAAGTATCGGGATTATTCCCGATGGGACGGATAAAAACGGCAAACCTCACAAAATTCGGCTTTACTCGATCGCCTCCACCCGTCACGGAGACGATGTAGACGACAAAACAGTCTCTCTGTGCGTCCGCCGCCTAGAGTACAAAAGCCCAGAAACTGGCGAACAAGTGTTCGGTGTTTGTTCAACTTTTCTCACCGGTTTGCAACCTGGAGATGATGTCAAAATCACCGGTCCCGTAGGCAAGGAAATGCTGTTGCCCGACGACGAGGAAGCCACCGTGATTATGATGGCTACCGGTACGGGTATTGCTCCTTTCCGCGCTTATTTGTGGCGGATGTTTAAAGAAAATAATCCCGATTACAAGTTCAAAGGTTTAGCTTGGCTGTTCTTTGGAGTTGCTTACACTCCCAACATTCTCTATAAAGAAGAGTTGGAACAATTGCAGCGCGAGTTCCCCGATAATTTCCGCTTGACTTATGCCATCAGCCGCGAGCAAAAGAGTGCTGACGGCGGCAAGATGTACATTCAAACCCGGATTAAAGAGAACGCAGACCAATTGTGGGAATTGGTTCAAAAGCCGAATACTCACACTTATATCTGCGGTTTGAAGGGGATGGAAGGCGGAATTGATGAGGGAATGTCGGCCGCGTCTAGCAAGCACGGTGTTGACTGGGCTGGCTATCAGAAACAGTTGAAGAAAGAGCACCGTTGGCACGTTGAAACTTATTAATGTGTTACCTGATTTAATCTGATTTGTAGGGTGGGCTTGGCTCGCCCTACAATTGTTTTTAGGGCAATTATATCCGACTTGTAATATCATTTCCGGTTACACCGGAATGATGTTGACTGTTGACGGTTGACAGTGAACAGTGAACAGTGAACAGTGAACAGTGAACTCGAATTTACTATTCCGATGCTAACGGATTTGATATAAGGTAGGGAATTCGTACCCTACAATACTATTTTGATTGCTCCGGTACAGGAATAGCCTACAATGGTTGTGGCTTAATTGAGTTTCAACGGGTCAAAGTCGTGGCTTTCAAAATTGGTTTGCTAGGTTTGGGTACAGTTGGCGCGGGAACAGCAGAGATTTTGCTCTCCCCAGATGGCCGCCATCCGCTGTTGCAGGAATTGGAAATCTATCGGGTGGGAGTGCGCGATATTTCTCGAACTCGGTCTTTACAATTGCCAGAAAATGTGCTGACAACTGACCTAGAGGCGATCGCCACTGACCCGGAAGTTGATATTGTAGTAGAACTGATTGGCGGATTGGAACCGGCGCGATCGCTCATTCTGCAAGCGATCGCCAACGGGAAGCACGTAGTCACCGCCAACAAAGCAGTTATCGCCCGCTACGGTAGTGAAATCTTCGACGCGGCTAACGAAAAAGGCGTTTATGTGATGTTAGAAGCTGCTGTAGGCGGTGGCATTCCAGTCATTCAAACCCTCAAACAATCTTTAGGTGCAAACCGCATCAAAAGTGTGACCGGCATCGTTAACGGCACAACTAATTACATCCTGACGCGGATGCAGAGTGAAGGTGCAGACTTTGCCGAAGTGCTCGCGGACGCTCAGCAATTAGGTTATGCTGAAGCTGACCCTACAGCGGATGTAGATGGATTAGATGCGGCTGATAAAATTGCTATTTTAGCCTCGCTAGCTTTTGGCGGACGCATCAAATTAGCCGATGTTCACTGCGAAGGTATCAGACAAGTTAGTGCGGCGGATATTGACTATGCCGATAAGCTAGGATTTGTGATTAAGTTGTTGGCTATTGCTGAGGAAAAATCCCTAAGTTCCAAGCAAAATGGGGATGAAGAAGCGGAACTCCTCTCGATTCGAGTGCATCCTACTTTTGTGGCGAAGACTCATCCGCTGGCGAGTGTCAACGGTGTTTACAATGCAATTTTAATCGAGGGAGAGCCGATCGGGCAATTGATGCTGTACGGGCGCGGTGCGGGCGCGGGGCCCACAGCTAGCGCGGTGGTATCGGATATTTTGAATGTGGCGGCAATCCTGAAAACCGAAACTGTTCCGATTCCCCATCCTTTGCTGAGTTGCACTCATCAACACTACTGCAAAATTGCTGAAATGCAGGAACTTGTGACTCGGTTTTACGCCCGTTTTCTGACGCGCGACTCTCCGGGGGTAATTGGTAAACTAGGGACTTGTTTTGGCAACCACAAAGTTAGTTTGGAGTCCATTGTGCAAACTGGAATTCACGGCAATTTAGCAGAAATTGTGGTGGTGACTCACGATGTGAGGGAAGGTAATTTTCAGCAAGCGCTTGCTGAAATTCGGGCGATGGAAGCTGTCGATAGTATTGCGAGTACCTTGCGAGTTTTGTAAGAATTCCACAAGGTTAATAGTCAGGACTTTAGTCCTGACTATTAACCTTTTTTAGATTGTTTTTAGTTTAGTACGGATCAATACAATTGGATTTTGTCGATCGCCCTACAGGAAGGCACTTGCTAGATGCTATCTACGAAAAGTTTGCCAAACCCCAACTACACGATACTTTCAAACCCAGCAATCCGTCAATTTACGTTCGGCACGAGCTAGGGCAAGTTGTGGATGGAAATTATATCATAGAAAAAGTCTTTGAAGACTCTGGTACTGGTTTTTATGCTGAAAGTCGCCTTCCCGTTTCTGGGAACAATCCGCCCGTGCTCGTGATTCGCGGCTACGGTTCTTGGTATCCTTTCGAGCGCGTTTTGGAAGATACGCCCGATGTATTTATGGCAAAACTAGAACGCCAATTAAAATCGGCGAAAACTGCGGGTGCTATTGATTGGATAAAACAGCAATTTCACAGCGGAAATCCGCCGGATGTCATCGGAGAAAGTTTGGGCGGCAAAGTTGCTCAGCAAATAGCCGCAAAATACCCGGATTATATTAGATCCACTGTAATTTTTAATTCTTTGGGGGTTTCGGAAAAGTTAGCTAAAACTTCCACCGCTAACAATGTTTTTCACTACTTTACTTTAGGCGAAAGGTATGCTTTCTGGGCAAATGAAGGCGATTACATACCGGGAACAATTTTTGTGATTTCCCAGAAAGGGGAAAACTGTTGTTACAAGCTAGAAGAGGCGATCGTCCGAATGGCGCGTTTTGAAGGCAAGTTTCTCAAAAGGCGCGCGATTGTGGCAATATTGGCTCAGTTGCTTTTGGTAAATAGACACAATGCGATCGTCCTCAACAAGAAAAAGCCGGTAGTCGTTCAGATCGATCGCGCTCAATTACAAACTTTCCGAAAAAGTCGCTTTGTTTAAACTCAGACCAAATTGCTTCAGGTAGCAGAGGGCTGATTTTCCCGCGCTGCGGCGGCGAGTACCAGACAAAGTGCCGCTATCGCTTTTTCCCACTCTTCCTTAACCGCGGCGGGTTCAACCTCATCAAAAGTGCTAACTAAGCGAGGGATCGATCTTTCTAATGCTTTGCTGGGAATCGATTTGTGCAATTCAACTAAACGAGTTAAACTTTCTTGATTCTTCAAAAAACCCACTACCCATTTAGTAGTATGATCGGGACTGTCCGGGACATTTTTAATTCCTAGTTCTGTTTGCAACCAGTCGTAAAAAGGCGGCAGCTTTTTCGCTAAAACAGCTCCAGCAGTGGGTAAAGTTTCTTTGAGCAAAGCAGTATCGAGACTCCCCAAAACTTGATTTAACTCCGGTGATTCCAGCAAGGTAGTTAATGGAAGCGAAAGCAGCGCTTCTGAATCTTCAGGGGATACATTTAAAGTCCGCGAAAATGTTTGCAGCATGGGAAAGTATTTGGTATGGATGACTTTTTCACTGTAACAATAACAGCCCACACTGAATATGAGCTACCTCATATTCAGCAATTTTGATGGGAAATAATTAAATTGAACTCATTTTTTTTAGGCTAGCAATTCATCGACGGCAATACTAAAAACAAGCAAAACTATTTGAGTGCTGACAACTTCACCTCTTGCAAATAAAAGTCTCTGCTGTTGAGTAATACCAATTTTATAAAGATGTGCTGATGAAGTCTTAGCCCCCCCGAACTCGCGGGGGGGTTGGGGGGGAATATCTAGCGCTACTTTATGAAATTGGTATAACAACAATCAACTGACTCTCAGAAAGTAGATTTCTTGACAAGAACTATTGAAAAAATTTATACATATCTGCGTATATCTGCGTTCATCTGCGGTTAAGAATTTGGCATTAAATCTAAACAAATTCTCCTTTCGCCACCATCACCACCTTACCACCAACCAAAACTTCTATTTCTTCCTGATTTTTTTGAGCTTTCAGCAACAACAAAGAAGGTCTATTAATCTCATAACCTTGTTCGACTCTCACATCAATCTTGGCTTCCCCACAATAACCATATTCTACCAAATATCCAGCCAAACAGCCATTGGCACTGCCCGTCGCCGGGTCTTCGGGAATTCCTAGGGAAGGGGCGAAAACTCGGACGCTTAAATCATTAATGTCGCTGTAGGTTTCCGGGCAGAAAATTAAAATTTCTTTGGCTTCTGTGGTATTAATCAGTTCAAAATATTTGTCTAAGTTAACTTGAGCTTTTTTGAGCGCTGCGAGGGTTTTTAACGGTACAATGATAAACGGCACTCCAGTGGAAACTTCTTGAATCGGGAATTTTAAATCAATTTCATCGACTTCTAAATTCAGGATGCTGGCGATAGTTTCGGCTGATAAAACTTGACCGAATGTTGGCGGGTTTTGTCGCATCCATAAAATATCTGCGGATTGATTGTGATAATTAAAGGTGACAGGAATTTGACCGA
This sequence comes from Microcoleus sp. N9_A1, assembly GCF_036701795.1. Lineage (NCBI taxonomy): Bacteria > Bacillati > Cyanobacteriota > Cyanophyceae > Oscillatoriales > Microcoleaceae > Microcoleus > Microcoleus sp. N9_A1. Next base: position 106,835 of record NZ_JAUBRI010000010.1, on the reverse strand, counting down.
TCGCTAAATTGAGCATTACTCGATCGACCTTTTCGCCAATTATCTCTTGCTGCAACACAAACGCAGTGCCCAACGTCGGATGACCGGCAAAGGGCAATTCCTTCTTGGGCGTGAATATCCGCACGTCGTAGCCGTTATTTCGCCGATCGGGCGATCGAATAAACGTGGTTTCAGAATAATTGATTTCCCTCGCTATCAGCAGCATTTCGGCCTCTGAGAGCTCGGCAACTCCAGCGCCGCAAAATACAGCTAGCTGATTGCCAGCATATTTTGACTCGGCAAACACATCAACTATATAAAAATTCATATTTTCCTCTTGCAACAGTAGTTTTTAGTCAGGAGTTTTCAGAAACCGGGTTTTTTACGACAATACTTCGTTTTCACCCTCAAATTATCTAAAAAACCCGGTTTCTTTGGTTGTACGCGCTCACAAAGCCTTCCTTCTTCCATCTTCCTGATGACGTTGTACGGAAAGCAGTTGTCAGTTGTCAGTTGTCAGTTGTCAGTTGTCATTAGTCATCAGTCAGTTGCCAGTTGCCAGTTGCCAGTTGTTACCAATAACAAATAACAAATAACAAATAACTACTGACTGATGACTAATGACTAATGACTTCTTCCTTCTTCCTTCTTCCTTCTAATTACTTCAAACAGCGAATTGCCTGCAACATACCCCTGGCTTTATTCAGAGTTTCTTCGTACTCCAGATCCGGGTTAGAATCTGCCACCAAACCAGCACCGGCTTGCACAGAAACCGAATGTTTATCGCCACCCTGCGATTGAACAACCATAGTCCGAATTGCGATCGCGCTATTCAACTGTCCTTCAAAATCATAATACCCGTAAACCCCAGAATAGGGGCCGCGACGGCAACCTTCTAACTCGTGCACAATTTCCATCGCGCGAATCTTCGGAGCACCGCTAACCGTACCCGCAGGAAAACCAGCTTTCAACAAATCCCAAGCTGTCTTATCCTCGGCCAATTCTCCCACTACATTGCTCACAATGTGCATCACATGAGAATAACGCTCAATTCCCATTAATTCATCAACTTTGACAGTACCATTTCGGCACACTCTGCCTAAATCATTTCTACCCAAATCAACTAACATGACGTGTTCCGCAATTTCCTTCGGATCTTGCAGCAATTCCGCAGCCAAAGCATCATCTAGTTCGGGAGTTTTTCCCCGGCGGCGCGTGCCGGCAATCGGCCGCAAAGTTGCAATCTTTTTGCCGTCGGCAGTGTTTTCTGCCTTCACCATAATCTCAGGACTAGAACCGATAATCTGCCAATCTCCGAAATTGAAATAAGCCATGTACGGAGAAGGATTAATTAGACGCAAAGAACGGTAAAGTGCAAAAGGATCGCCGCTATATTCCGCCTCCAGCCGCTGCGAAATTACTACCTGAAAAATATCTCCGGCTGTGATATAGTCCTTGGCTTTCAAGACATTTTCACAATACTTGTCGCGGGTGATATTGCTGGTGTAAGCTAATTCTGTATTTTCATTTGTGGAGCCGACATCTTGCTCGTCCCTCGGCGGAGTCCATTCTATGAGAGTAGATTGCTGGGAAAGCGGGGATTGCAGCTTATTTACTAACTGAGAAACGCGATCGCACGCCGCCCCATAAGCCTCGGCCAAATCAACGCCAGTCTCCCGCAAATCCGCATAGGCGACGGCCCAAATTTTGCGCTTCACCTGGTCAAAAATCAGCAAATTATCAACCTGCATCCACAACCCATCCGGCAAATCGTTTTCTGCAGCCGGATGGACGGGAACTCGCGGTTCAATCCACTTAATTAACTCGTAACCCCAAAAACCGAATAACCCGCCAATTCCCGCTGGTAATTGTGGCAATTTTACTGGTTTGTAGGGCTGCAAACACTCGTTTAATGCTGCAAACGGATCGCCGGCAAATACTTTTTGGGAACCGTCGCGGTAAACTTGAGTTGTGCGAGATCCCCTAGCCTCCAAAATCCACAGCGGATCGCACCCTAAGAAACTATAACGCCCGATTTTCTCCCCACCTTCCACCGACTCCAGCAGAAAACTGTAGGGTTGACCGGCACAAACCCGATACCACGCAGACACTGGCGTATCCAAATCAGCAACCCATTCTTGATACACGGGCACAAAATTGCCTTGTTTAGCCAGTTCTGAAAATTGTGAGAAGTCGGGAAACATCATATATAGCAGTTGACAGTTGACAGTTGACAGTTGACAGGAATCAAATTGGAGAGCGATCGCTTGGGGATCTCAGGGGTTTCTTCATGAGGTGCTTTATGTCAATACCTTGAATGGCGGTTGCTATACTAACTTTACTTGCAATCAATAAACAAAAGACGGAAGCCAACATCCCTCCGGCGACCGATACTCGCCCACTGCCATCACCGCCATCGGTTTGACGGCGCGCAGCCCGGATTGCAAACACCAACGAAACAAACTTGCGTACCTCAGCGGCAAGTGAAAAGAAAGCAATTCTTCGGAACTGTACGCAGCAGCCCCCAAGAGCAAAGCCTGCATATCCGCTTCACTTTCCGCGACGCTGTGGCCCAAAGCCGACACCGCACAAGTATAAGCCACAATCCGATCTTGTTTGCAAGTAACGAAGGGAGAAAAGAAATTCAGGGCGTCTTCAATCTCCGAAGTTCGATCGCACCCGCATACTTTTTCGCACAAAGCCTGACATTCGCCCACATCCTCACCAGTCAGCGGCCGCACCTCAAACCCATACTGCGGCTGGCTGCGAAACTTCCCCTCCATTAACACGAAAGGTTCCTTCACCTCAAAACCCAGAGAAGCGTACAGCGACAGCGAAGCCATATTAAAAGATTCCTGAACCAAACGGATGCCTGCCGCGTCTTTTCCCCGTTCTAGCACGGCTTTCATGATTTCCCGTCCCGCGCCGCGGCCCTGAAAAGCTCGATCGACACTGACGGGCCCGATACCACGAATCGGGTTGCGTTCGTCCATAAAACCGCAGCCGACAACCGCACCATCACTCTCAGCTACGATGCCAAAAAAAACCGGACTTTCGATAAAAAGGCTAATAATCTCAGTTGAGAAATCCTGCGTCGGAAAATCTGTGTTAGGGAAGAAATGGCGATCGGAAATATCTTTAAAAGCTTCATAAGTAATGCCAGCGCAAACATCTATATCCTCATGAGTTGCTCGCCTGATTACCAGATTCATGGTTAATTTAATTATTAATTTTTATTAATTTTTAATCGCATTTGAAGTTTGCAGTGGCGATTGGGCGATCAAAAAAAGCTTCTGCCGTCCAAGCGCTACTACAAACTATAAAATGCAAGCTGAGCTTTTCAGGAAATACTACCCGAAAATAGCTCAGCGATTAGCTCAAAACCTAAACTTCGTAGGTTTTTTTACCAGTGAACTTGACCTTAATCGGATTGGGATTGCTACCAATATTGCGGTCAATCTTACCGACGTAAGGACGACCTTCGTTCACCTTCTCAGGGAACACGCCATCCTTGGGATGCAGGTACTCATTAGAACCGTCGGGAAATACGCGGTAGATTTTGTAGTTCGAGATTTTGAATTTCGCCCGCAGTTGCTGGCCGCCCAAAGCGATGCACTGCTCCTTCCGGGGCAGATACAGCAAGTTGTCGCCTTGACGCATGATTGCAGCGCCGCCTGTAGGCATTTCAAACACCTGTTCCTTGGGGCTAGTCCAAGTGATCGCGTACTTCTCTTCAACTAGCGCCTTGGTCAGCAAGCCGCCGGTGCTGCCGCCGAAGATTGGGGGTTGTCCAGTGAGTTCTTCTGCCATAAACATATCCAAAGGATTTTTACGGCATCGTATCATCATGAGGCGACACGGCTGTCGAAATTGTAAGGAAAGTTAACAGTTTTTTGGCGATCGATCTCTTCTGATAATTGATAATTAGTAATTAATAATTGATAATTGGTAATTTCCACCAAAGTTAGAAAACAAAATTAGGCAGCACGAATCCCGAAAAAATAATCAAAAAAAAACAGCAATTATTCTGGTGCTTGTGGGGCACCCGAATAATCGCACATTCCCCCAATTTCCCCCCACACACGATCGAACAATTTACCGTGCCAACCCTAAGTCAAGAACCTATTAGGGTCATAGCCACGCGGAATTTGGCTCAAAGCAGTCCAAGTTTCTTGATCGACAATCCCGTCGGCCTCAATCCCAAAGCTTTTTTGAAATGCGCGAACAGCTTTGTCCGTCAAAGTAGCAAAGTCGCCGTCAATTCTACCACCATAATGGTTGGAAGTTTTGAGAACTTCCTGAACAGTAGCGACTGCTTCCCCAGAACTGCCGAATTTGAGTACCGGCATATTAACTGGAGCAGAAGTATAAAGCGCCTGCCAAGTCAGCGGCCCGACAATACCGTCCGGCGACAAGAAAACCCGAAACTGAAACAGTTTCACAGAAAAATCAACTGCTTTGTTAAAAATTCCTTTAGCAGGATGCCGATAAAGTTGTAACTTGGTTAGCAGTTGTTCGAGTTCCAATACCGCTTTACCTTGAGAACCTAATTGTAGTTGTGGCTTTTTGGCCATAGGTTGAGTAGATTTCATCTGGGTTGTAGGTGACATAATCGATTTTCCTAACCTCTAGGTTTGAGTATTCTTCTGGAAAAAAACTTTTTCCGGGCGAAACATTTGCATTCTCAATTTTTCACGAATCAACACTGGCGTCGGCAGTGCCTCAACAGATTCGAGCGACTTTTACCATCTCACGACTTGTGGACAGGAGACTTATACCACTTGAGATTTTAGATTTTAGATTTTAGATTTTAGATTCGGCATGACTGATTACTATCGGGGTTTGCAGCTTACCTACAGTTGGATTATTTTTTTTAAACTGGTATTAATTTTCGGCAGCCTCCCTAGGTATTCTGTCGCCAAACCGGGTTGAAGACGGCAAGCGCATCCTGAATCTGCTTTGATACTTTTGATTTTAAAGCTGAACACCGCGTGGCCACATCACCTTTAAGGCTGATCTCACAGGGTGAGAAAGGGTGTAGCAGCGGAGGCTGGTTCTGCAGTGAAAACTTTTCTGTGCTATCGTGTCTCGGTCGATCGATTAAGTCGATCGATACTTGCGCGCTCAGACGCTCACAAACCCGGTTTTTTAACTTTGTTCGAGGGCTTTAAGCAAGTATTTTCTTAACAGTTGACAGTTGACAGCTTGCCCTGAGCTTGTCGAAGGGTTGACAGCTTGCCCTGAGCTTGTCGAAGGGTTGACAGCGAAGTTTTTAGGCAGGGGATTTAAGCCCCTGCCTAAAAACAATCCACCTAAAGGTGGGGGCTTAAATCCCCTGTGCTTTTGTTACCTGACCAAACCGGAAATAATCCACATGATTTTGATTCGCATTGCTGACAGCCGACTGGAAATGCCGGAATCATATCAATTCCGGTAGTATCGGAATAGTAAAATCCAGTCAACAGCGATGCCATGAGCGAAGCCGAAGGGTCAACAATCACCGATGGTGCAACCGGAATTGATCTAATTTATCTGCGTTAATCTGTGTTGCATCTGCCCTCATCTGCGGTGAAAAAAAGAGAATGTATTAACCGCAGATGACACTGGATTGACACTGATTCACGCAGATGAAAAGAAGCGAGATAGGAATAATTCCGATGCTAACAGATTTGATATCAGTCAGAGCAAAATTGTTTACGGCATTTTTTACAACTAAAGCAGCAGGCAAAGGTACGGGATGGGGACTGTCTATTGGCTATCAGATAGTAACTCAAAAATATTGGGGAACTTGGAAATGTTTGTCATCGCTAGAAGGTGGAACAGAGTTGGCGATCGGTATTCCAATTTAGGATAGACTGAGGGGTAGTTTGCAGTCATTATTAATTAGTCATTAGTGATTAGTCATGAGTTAACACTTGTCAATTGATTCTCAACAGTGGGAATAGTAAAGTGAAATTCACTTCCTCGGTCTTTTCCTGCGGAATCCACCCAAATTTTACCGCCCCAGCCAGCAACAATCTGCTTGCAAATTGCCAATCCCAAACCAGTACCGCCGGCGCTGCGGCGCAAAGCTCCTTCTTCTTGATAAAATCGATCGAACACTACTTTTAAACTGTTCGCCTCTATTCCCCTCCCCGTATCGGCTACGAGCACTTCCACCATCCGAGAACCATTGTATTTCGCTTGCACTGTCACGCTTCCTTGAGGTGTGGTGAATTTGCAAGCGTTGTCTAGCAGTTTGGAGAGCACCTCCACCAACCACTCTCCGTCAGCTTGCACTAAAGGCAATTCTGCGGACACTTCGGCGATAATTTCCGGTAACTCTCGATCGAGTCCGCCGCCCGATCGCACGCTGCTGAGGGCCAAATCAACGCATTCTTGCAGCGTCAGCGATTCTACATTCCATTTAACTTGTCCGCTTTCTAGGTTAGAAAGTGTTAAGAAATCCTGCACCAGTTTCCGCATTCTATCGGCATCACCTAGGGCAGTTTCTAACATGATTTGCCGCAATTCTTGGGGCATATCTGGCTCCGAGTTCAGACTTTCTAGACATACTTGAATCGTCGAAAGTGGAGTTCGGAGTTCGTGTCCGGTGATGGCTATGAGATTGCTGCGAGTGCGGTCTAATGCTTCTAATTGTTGGTTGAGTTCTTCTAAATGAGCGTAGGTTTCTGCTTGAATTAAGGCCGCTCCGAGTTGGGTGGCGATCGCCTCTACTAAAGCAATTTCGTCTTCTTCCCAAGGTAAAACCGATCGGCACTGGTGCATTTCCACCATTCCCAAAACCCGCCCCTGATAAAGCACTGGCACCATTAACCAAGAGACTATTTGCCAATTTTTTACAGTTTTTTTCAGGAATTTTGTATTGACAATCAACGGGTGTTGTACTGTGTCTTGAATGTAAACACGCTCTTGCCGCGCCACCGCGTCGCTCCATATTTGATTTTCCTGCAACAGCCAAGTCTGCTCCAGCACGGAACTAGCGCCAGGAGCCAAAAACTCGCGATCGATTTTGACTGCAATATCTGTGGCCTTGCACCGATAAATCAAACATCGGCTTGCCGACAGGGCAGTTCCCAGTTCTTGCACTGCGACTTCGACGATTTCTTGTGGGTTGAGAGACTGGCGCATTGCGGTGGTAATTAAGTTTACCAGGCGTTCTTTGCGTTCCTGAGCGGCGATGGCGCTGTATGCTTTGAGCAGTTTGTGCTGGCCTGCTTGCAAGTAGGTTACTAAGCGTTCGGTAAAAGCATCGCTCAATTTGGGATTGGGAATTTTTGAGTTTTTTCCCCTACTTATGTCGGGTTTGGCGGCTTTGGAAGTGGCGGATTTCCTCGTTTTTTTCGGTGTTTTGACTAGCTTGTAAGTAGTTCGGGCTCGATCGATCTTTTCGGCCAATTCCGGGCGATAATTGACAATTCTATCGAGCAACAATGCGGCAGCTTTGGAACTTACCTCGCGATCGAACGTCCAAATTCCTTCAAATCTGCGAGCTTGATCCATCAACAGTGGCCCGTGATCGTCCTGGTTGTCGATCGGCACAATTTTTTCTTGACAAATCAGGCAAGTTGAGTAGTTTTGCCCCAGCACCACTAAGTGCCACTCTTTACTTAATCCGTCCTCCGGTGCAAACGCCACAGTTTCGTGATGTTCTGAGGAGTTTTTAAACTCAGTTTCCGGTGATGATAGCACGTATACCTGAGAAGATAGAGCGGCAATTCGTCGATAGCGGTGAGCTTCATGGCGGTAGAAGCGCTCTTGCTGAAAGCTGGCAATGACTAGCGGTTCGTCGTCAGAACCCGCCAAAACTAAGTCTTCCATCGCGTGAGACAGGGCTGTCATGGAAGATTTGAAATAAATTTGTGCCCGCAGTTGGGGCAAAGCTCGCAGAAGTTCTGCCAGTAGCGAAATAGGGACGATCATCTAGCCTTAAACGTGCATTTTTGCCGATGACAAAACAGGATCGATAGGAGGTTTAGAGCGATCCCTTTTCAGTATCTGATACATTTATGCTTCATAACACGACTGTTTAAGTCATATCATACTAGCCATATCATTTAGACGAATCTAAGCAGAGGTATGCCTCCAAGACCTTGAGTTCATCCCAAAGTCACCTGTTTTTACCTCTAAGTTTTGACGCTAACTCATCTATTCAGGCTGGGATTTGGGCGTTAGCACTCTTACCATTCAGACTTGTTAGGCACCGCTTGCGGATCTCTTGCATTATACTATTCTTGAGCTATTTGATATCAGTGCCATCTGTATCGGTTTTTGGCGAACCGGTTTTTGGCGATCGATCTGGCTAATCGGCAATTAAACTTTCAAAAATCCCAAATAATTGGCCATTAGTTAAAAACTAACGGCCAATTATTTTGAGGACTTATATCCAATCTGGTTAGATTCGGAATAATGCCAAGGGTGCGAGCATCGTCGCGAGATATTAAGCTCGCACTGAAATCGGAAAATTATTATTCCGTTGAAGCGCGGAAACGATTTTCACCAAAATCTATGAAGAAAAAGGGTTTCGGACACCTAGCGTGTAAGTCCTATTTTTTTTTTGAGGCATAGCGCCTGAGTATAAATGCTGTGACTGTCGTTGTATCAGGCTAGTTCGCCCCCTTCGTCGCTGCCGCCCGGAGATGATTTGTAGAGAGCATCTAATTGTTCGCGCGCGTCTTGCACAGTCAGCGAACGCATCACTAACAGCGGCTCGTTGACTATGTTGCCGTGCTCGTCTAAAAGTTCTGGATGCGGTACCGATTGAGAGCGAGGATAGGATGGGTAGGGATTATTTGCCCTGAACTGTTGAGGGCGCTGGGACTCCATACCAACGGTGACTAGACTGCGGATTAAGTTACCGACTGCCAGAAAGGCAAGAACGGTAAAAGCTAAAATATAAAGCAGGTGCAACATTATCTTCTTCTCCGGGCTAAACAGCCACACAGCAATTTACAAAAATGTTTCAGCAAGTAATAACTTATTAACTGGAAATCTGTTTGAGCTTGTCAAGTGGGCCGCCACATTTCCAAAAGTTTGGGATTTAACTGCAAGTTTAACTTGAACTCGCTTCCTTATTTTCCTGGGGGAGCTGACTGCCATGAGCGAAAGCGCGACGATACTTGCCAGGATTCGGCGAGCAGTCTGTGCCACGGCATCAGTGCTGCTGTTTCAATCCCAACTTGACCTCCGGTTGCTTGAAATAGAGCTTTAGCAGCGCCTACTTCTTGCTGAGCCTGTTTGACTCGCGCCAGCAAGTCAGATTGATCCTCGTCGCCCAGAAAGGGAATTTCCTCAGTTTCTAAGAGGTTTGCCGATCGATCGAACCAGTAATTGAAATCCTCTAACAGCGGTTCCAGTAACGCTTTGAGCAATTCTGGCTCGGGCAAATTGGAATTAAGCATGGATCAAAATTGGGTTATTTATCTATTATAGTCTTAGACGGTCTTAACAAATTGTAACATACTTTTAACAAAAATTCAATAATTTAATAACAATTAGCAGGTGGGTGTGAATAAATTTAACTGTGCCAGCAGCGATTTTTGAGTCGAAATCCCCAAATTATGGGAAATATCGGCTCAGACAGCGTGTGTATAGCTGAAGGCTCTGTTATACAGAAAACAACAAAAGCAACTGTTTCAAAATTAAGAAAGTCCACAGGTATCAACTTAAGGTCAAACGCACTACCCGTCTGCTGTCTGACGATGAGGCCGCCGATCCCCCCTAGCCCCCCTTCTTAAGGGGGGAACCGGAAATGATGATCAAAGTCCCCCTTCTTAAGGGGGATTTAGGGGGATCTAGACTCAGCTAAAAGCGAGATTTTTGAAGTATTCTAGTCTGAAGTTGACACCAATAGCCCCAGCCGGAAGTCGGCGCTTGCTGTCCCAATCTGAGTAAGATAGAAGCAACTGCAACTAAATTAATTGCTAATTCAGCCGATGTCTAGCTCAGAATCCATGTCCGCTCCAGAAGAGTCCGTTAAGATTGAGTTGCCCCGCACGAGTGAGTCGGAGGCACTAAAAAAAATTCGCCACACCACCTCCCACATTATGGCGATGGCGGTACAGAAGTTATTTCCCAAGGCTCAAGTCACAATTGGCCCTTGGATTGAAAATGGTTTCTATTACGATTTTGATTGCCCCGAACCTTTTACTGAAAAGGATCTCAAGGCAATTAAAAAAGAAATGATCAAAATCATCAACCGCAAATTGCCTGTAACTCGCGAAGAAGTCAGCCGCGAGGAAGCAGAACGCAGAATTAAGGAGATTAATGAACCTTACAAATTAGAAATTTTGGCAGGTTTGATTGAACCGATTACTCTTTACCATTTGGGTGACGAATGGTGGGATTTGTGCGCTGGGCCCCATTTGGATAATACCAGTGAAATCAACGGAAGGGCGATCGAGCTAGAAAGTCTCGCCGGAGCATACTGGCGCGGCGACGAAACCAAAGCCCAGTTGCAGCGCATTTACGGCACAGCTTGGGAAACACCCGAACAGCTAGAAGCTTACAAGCACCGCAAAGAAGAAGCCCTAAGACGAGATCACCGCAAATTAGGCAAAGAATTAGGCTTATTTATTTTTGCCGATGCGGTTGGCCCCGGTTTGCCTTTGTGGACACCGAAAGGCACGATTCTGAGAAGTATTTTAGAAGATTACTTGAAACAAGAACAAATCAAGCGCGGCTACTTGCAAGTTGTGACACCGCACATTGCTAGAGTTGATTTGTTCAAAATTTCTGGACACTGGCAGAAATACAAAGAAGATATGTTTCCGCTGATGGCTGAAGACGCAGAAGCGGCAGCAAACGAACAGGGTTTTGTGATGAAACCCATGAACTGCCCTTTTCACATTCAAATTTACAAAAGCGAACTGCGTTCCTATCGCGAATTGCCGATGCGCTTAGCCGAATTCGGCACAGTTTACCGCTACGAACAATCGGGAGAATTGGGCGGTTTAACCAGGGTGCGCGGCTTTACGGTGGATGATTCCCACTTGTTTGTCACGCCGGAACAGTTGGATGCTGAATTTTTGAGCGTGGTGGATTTGATTCTGTCAGTGTTCAAGAGTTTGCAACTCAAGAATTTTAAGGCGCGTTTGAGTTTCCGCGATCCAGAAAATTTAGAGAAATACATCGGTTCCGATGAAGCTTGGGAAAAGGCGCAAGGTGCCATCCGCCGCGCGGTGGAAACTTTGGGAATGAATTATTTTGAAGGAATCGGAGAAGCGGCTTTTTATGGGCCGAAACTCGATTTCATTTTCCAAGATGTGTTGGATAGAGAATGGCAATTAGGAACTGTTCAGGTAGATTACAATTTGCCAGAACGTTTTGATTTGGAATACGTTGCTGAAGATGGGACTCGCAAGCGCCCGGTGATGATTCACCGCGCTCCTTTCGGTTCTCTGGAGCGTTTGATCGGGATTTTAATCGAACAGTATGCGGGGGATTTCCCGATATGGTTAGCGCCGATTCAGGTGCGGTTGTTGCCTGTTAGCGAGGAGTTTTTGCCATTTGCTAAGGAAGTGGAGGCGAGGATGAAGGCGCTGAATATTCGGGCGGAAGTTGAGAGTAGCGAGCGTTTGGGTAAGTTGATTCGCAATGCTGAGAAGGATAAAATTCCGGTGATGTGTGTTGTGGGTGCTAAGGAGGTTGAGGCGAATAGTTTGAATATTCGGACTCGTGCTGCTGGGGAGTTGGGGTCGATTTCTCTTGATGAAGCTATGGGGAGGTTGCAGGCTGCTATTAGCAGTTATGGTGATTTTTAGGGGAGTTTTTTAACCGCAGATGCACGGGGATTAACGCAGATGATTGTTTGATATTGTCTGCGTTTTTCTAATCTGTTTGCTAAAATGATAGTAATCAATGGGAGGTACGATTATGCCTAATCCATTTCCGGGGATGAATCCCTATTTAGAACATCCTGATTTTTGGCCAGAAGTTCATCATTTACTGATTAGTGCGATTAAAGAGTCGCTAACTCCGCAATTACACCCAAAATACCGCGTCGCTATTGAAAAGCGAATTTATGAAATTCCAGGTGAAACTTCTCTATTAGTAGGGATTCCTGATGTCTCTATCCAACAGAAACGCTATCGAACAAATCCAGTATCATCTAATATTGCTGTAGCTTCCCGAACTGTGGAACCTCTAAAAGTTAGAATCCCAGTGTCGGAAGAATTTCGGGAAGGATATTTAGAAGTAATCGACATGGCAACAAAGGAAGTTGTTACCGTTATTGAAGTGCTTTCACCTGCAAATAAACGCCGAGGGGAAGGTCGAGAAAAGTATGGCAGTAAGCGCAAGAAAATATTTGATAGCAGTACCCATTTAGTCGAAATAGACTTGTTGCGAGGTGGGGAACCTTTGCCAGTTTTGGGAGATTCCCATGAAAGCGACTGTCGTGTTTTAGTCAGTCGCAGCAATCAACGTCCGATCGCAGATTTATACTTATTCAACCTTCCCAATCCAATTCCTGCATTTCCCTTGCCTTTACGTCCAGAAGATGTAGAGCCTGTTTTGGATTTACAGGCGCTGATTAATCAAGTATACGATCGCGCGGGATATGATTTTGAAATCGATTATACCGCCGAACCCGTTCCTGCGCTGTCGGAAGCCGATGCTGCTTGGGCTGATGGTTTGTTGCGGGAGACTGGATTGAGAGGTTAATGTAGTGGAAAATTTCAACAATATATTACTATGCCTAATCCATTTCCGGGGATGAATCCCTATTTAGAAAGTCCTGACTTTTGGCGGGCGGTTCACAATCGGTTGATAGTGGCGATCGCAGATTTTTTGACTCCGCAACTGCTGCCTAAGTATTTAGTGGACATTGAACAAAGAATTTATCAAATCAGCGGGGAAGATGCTTTATTGGTCGGTATTCCCGATGTGGCCGTGCAGCGATCGCCAATTCCAGCAACTTCTAGCACTGGAAATGTTGCTGTCATGTCGCCGCCTGTGACGGCTGTGAGAGTGAGAGTGCCTACAACGGTGGAAGTTAGAGAAAGTTATTTGCAGGTAATAGAACAGGAAACTAAGAAAGTAGTTACAGTAATAGAAGTGCTTTCGCCGACTAACAAGCGCGGCAAAGGGCGGGAGATGTATGAGGAAAAACGGTATAAGGTGTTCGGAAGTCGATCGCACTTAGTGGAAATTGACTTGCTGCGAAGTTACCAACCTTTGCCTGTTTTTGGGAATGATATTGAGGGAAGTTATCGGATTTTGGTGAGTCGGGGAGATTGTCGCCCCGCGGCTGATTTGTATTTGTTTAATCTACCGGATGCAATTCCGGCTTTTCCTTTGCCTTTGCGCGGAGGCGATGTGGAACCAATTGTAGATTTACAAGCGTTATTAAATGGGGTTTACGATCGCGCCGCCTATGATTTTAGAATCGATTATACGACAGAACCGGTTCCTGCGCTGTCGGAACCGGATGCTGTTTGGGCTGATGCTTGGTTGCGGGAAAGGGGATTGAGGGGATGATAACAGTGGCTGGACGCATCAAAATCAAAGAAACCGGGTTTTTTGCGGTTTTTGCGGGCTGTAACGAAGTCTTGGAGCAAAAACCCGGTTTCTGGCCACCCGTGCATAAGTCCTAAGTAGCTAAATCAAGAGGAGTTAAATCAATGCCTAATCCATTTCCGGGGATGAATCCTTATTTAGAAAGTCCTGACTTTTGGCCAGAAGTACATAATCGGTTGATAGTGGCGATCGCAGATGCTATGGTTCCGCAACTGGTGCCAAAATATCGAGTGGCGATTGAAAAGCGAATTTATGAACTCAAGGGAGAACAATCTCTGTTAGTCGGAATGCCTGCTGATGTTTCTATCCTGTGCAATCCCGTTTCTCCAAATCCAAGTACATCGAATGTGGCTGTCGCTACACGAACTACTGAACCTTTGAAAATAAGATTGGCGATGTCTGAGGAGGTGAGAGAAGGGTATTTGGAGGTGATAGATATGGCAACTAAGGAAGTTGTGACGGTGATTGAAGTTCTTTCACCTGCTAATAAACGTCCGGGAAAAAGATGCGAAATGTATGAGGAAAAGCGGGATAAGATATTCGGAAGTCGCACTAATTTTGTGGAGGTTGATTTGTTGCGGGGTTGGGAACCTCTCCCGGTTTTGGACAATGATATTGCAGCTCATTATCGGATTTTGGTGAGTCGGAGCAATCAAAGACCTAGGGCGGATTTATACGTTTTTAATCTACAGGATGCGATTCCTTGTTTTCCTTTGCCTTTGCGCGCGGGCGATGTGGAACCAATTGTAGAATTGCAGGCGTTGTTGAATACAGTGTACGATCGCGCCGCCTATGACATTACTCTGGATTATACGGCCCAGTTAATGCCCCCGCTGTCCGAAGCCGATGCTGTTTGGGCTGATTCTGGCGTTGCGGGAAACCAGCCTCCTGCCGTCTGAGACCTAAAAAATCCTACACAAAACGTTACATTTTTGTTACCATCGTGGCGAGTCTGTCTTCAGCAGCCCCTCTGTTAACCTTCTAAACTAACCGCTATGAGTCAACCTCCCTCCACAACTCCCGCCTCCGAAGAGCTCGCCGCCGAAACTCCGACAGCGCCGACAAACAATGCACCTCCACCGAGTTATGTCAAGCTGGCGATGCGGAATATGGTTCGCAAGCGGGCGACTTCTTTGTTTCATTTTGCTTTGACGGCGGCTGGACTTTTGGGCGTACTCGTCGGTTTGGCTTTTCTCGATCGCTATTTCAACTCTTAGAACACCGGGCGCTGGAAACCTCGTCGATACACACACTCACGCGCCTGTGCGGGTTCCATAGCGGGCCCTTTGGGAGCATCTCATATTTGTAAAAACACTTCTTTTGACTCCTTCTTTCTTCCTCTTTCCTCCTGTCTCCTGTCTCCTGTCTCCTGCCTTCAATTTATAGCTTGGCTGCAAAAGTGAGATGCTCCCGGCCGTTTTGTCCGATCGCGCGATCGACCCGTTGCAATCTTCCACAGATTCCTGTAATCTGCCAGCTAAAAGCAAAAAGTCGATTAGCCTGCCCAATGTGAAATTGCCCAAAAATTGAATAAATTGCTTGACAAAAAATGCTGAAAATGCTAATTGAGGTCAACGTCGAAGACTGTTATGGGCTAGCCCGATCGTCTGCCGACGGTTCCAACCTCCCTGAAAGTGCAGCCAGCGGGGAAATTTCAACCGAAACTTGGGAAAATTGGTTTAGCGTTTGGCTGGAAAACCAAGAGGCGGATGTGCCATCCGCCCCTGGCTACGAAGTCAGTCTGCGTTTAACCGCCGATCCGGAGATGCAAGCCCTAAACCTCCAGTACCGCCAGCTCGATCGACCGACGGATGTACTAGCTTTCGCAGCTTTAGAGGTAGACTGTCCTCAATTAGAGGAAATGCAGTCCTCTGAACCCTTATACTTGGGTGATATCGTAATCTCGATCGATACGGCTCAGCGACAAGCCCAGCAGCAAGGACATCCGCTGAAAACCGAATTAGCTTGGCTCGCAGCCCACGGTTTTCTACACCTTTTGGGCTGGGATCACCCGGATGAGGAGAGTCTGACTCAAATGCTAGACAGACAAGAAACACTGCTACGGGCGATCGGTCTTACGATCCAAACAGCATAACTGAAGTTGATGGTTATTTAACAAATCATGTCAAGCCCAACATAACTTTCTGAAATTAAACCAGAACTTTAGTAAAAACTGAGAAAAGTTACCTAGACTTGATGAAGTTAATTTGAAAAGTTTAGCTTTCATTCATCTCTGTAAATTAAAGTTGGTTCTTTATGACACTAGATAGACCCTCAATTTCATCACAAGTCGCACAGTTTCTGCCCATGCCTCAAGACTCTTCTAGCCAGACAGTCCACGAGCCTAAAAAAGCCTTGAAATACAACCGAGAGCTGTCCTGGAAAATCGCATCTAGCTTAGCTACGAGTTTTAGATACGCTTGGGGGGGGCTGAGTTATGCTTTTGAAACTCAGCGCAATTTTCGGATTCACACAGTTATTGGCACTTTGGCGATCGGACTCGGACTATTTTTGCAACTACAACCGGTAGAAATATCTGTGATCGGCGTCACCATTGGCATAGTTTTAGCCATGGAACTGTTGAATACGGCGATCGAATCCGTGGTAGACTTGACAGTCGGGCAATCTTACCACGAACTAGCCAAAATTGCCAAAGACTGCGGTGCCGGAGCGGTTCTGGTATCGGCAATGGCTGCGATCATCGTTGGTACAGCACTTCTGCTTCCTCCTTTGTGGGCAGTCGTTCAAATTGCGATCGCCCGTCAGTAACTTATTGGGCCCATAAAATTTTAGGTTTTAGATGACCAATTTGAGATTTTGAGTTTTATTCGTCTATATTGCAGCTATTTTTATCTTCGGCATCTATCTAAAATCTTGAAACCCTTGTTTTCAGGCAGCGAGTCAATCTAAGATCTAAAATCTAAAACCTAAAATCTAACTTAACCCGTGATTATAGTCATCGATAACTACGACAGTTTTACATACAATTTGGTACAGTATCTAGGAGAACTAGGTGCCGAGTTGCCCGTAGCCAGCGAAGTTCAAGTCTATCGCAACGACCAAATTTCCTTAGCAGAAATTCGACAATTACAGCCAGCAGCCGTAGTGATTTCTCCAGGCCCGGGGCGGCCGGAAGATGCGGGAATTTCTCTGGAATTAATCAAAGAATTGGGCCCGACTTTACCAATTTTAGGCGTGTGCCTCGGACATCAAAGTATCGGTCAAGTATTCGGGGGCAAAATTGTTTCTGCACCCGTGTTGATGCACGGCAAAACTTCTCAGGTAGAACACACAGGAGTCGGAGTTTTTCAGGGCGTCGAATCCCCGATGATTGCAACTCGCTATCACAGTTTGGTAATTGAAAAGCAGAGTTGTCCAGAAGTTTTGGAAATTACGGCTTGGGTTGAAGACGGAACTATTATGGGCGTGCGGCACCGGGAATATCCGCACATTGAAGGTGTACAGTTTCACCCGGAAAGTATTTTGACAACTTCGGGAAAGCAATTATTGCGAAATTTCTTAGAACGGCTTTAAGTTGAAGGAAGAAGGAAGAAGGTAGAAGGAAGAAGGTAGAAGGAAGAAGGTAGAAGGAAGAAGGAAGAAGGCTCTTCGGCTTCGCTCAGGGTGAAAAGAAGGAAGAAGGAAGAAGGAAGAAGGAAGAAGGTAGAAGGAAGAAGGTAGAAGGAAGAAGGAATAAAACATACACAGCCAGCTTTTTAGCGAGCCGTATTTTACGTTTAATTAAGTGGATTTACTTAGTTGAATTTCTCTGAATTTGTCGGGTGCTATAAGAGCGAACCTTACGGTAAGACTAGGGTGCACATTTTCGCATCTGAACCGCCCACAAAAGGATACAAGCCTCCGAAAATCGTCGCGGTGAAGCCCAAATTTTAGACCAAAGTTCAATATCCCAGATTCATCTGTGGAGTAAATCTAAAATCTAAAATCTAAAATCTAAAATCGACTGACTGTGTTTTGTGGTATAACAACAAACGACCAACACCCGACAACCCCAACCACAAGATGAAACGGCGACAATTAATACGTTACGCACAGACGGGTTTGCTAGCAGCTTTAGCAACTGGTTTACCATCTGGATGGGAAAGCTATCAAGCTCAAACTGCTGATGCTTTGTCGATTCAGTGGTTGGGCCACACTTGCTTCTTGTTCGCCGGAGGCGGTGCGAGGGTGCTGGTGAATCCTTTTCGCCCCCTGGGCTGTACGGCAGGCTATCGCTCTCCCAAAGTACCCACTGATTTGATTCTGATTAGCAGCAGATTGCTCGATGAAGGGGCGGTGGACGGATTTTCGGGCAATCCCGGCCTTTTGTACGAGCCTGGGGCTTATCGATCGAACGGGCTGAGGATTCAAGGGATTCGCACGGAAAAAGACCGTGAGGGAGGAAGGCGATTTGGGGTCAATGTGGCTTGGCTCTGGCTGCAAGCCGGTATTAAGATTTTACACTTGGGTGGAGTTGCTGGCCCGATCGGCATTGAAGAACAAATCCTGATTGGGCGGCCGGATATCGTGCTGATTCCCGTGGGCGGAGGGCCGAAATCTTACACTCCGGCGGAAGCAAAGCAAACTTTGCAAATTCTCAAACCAAAGATGGTGATTCCCACGCATTACAAAACCCAAGCCGCCGATGCTGCTGCGTGCGATTTAGTGCCGCTAGATGACTTCTTGGGGCTGATGGATGGTACGCCGGTGCGCCGATTGAATAATGACACGATTTCGATTAAATCTGCTGACTTGCCCCAAACTGGTTCGGTGATTGAGGTTTTGAGTTACAGGTTTAGCGGTTGATGCCCGATTTCTCAGCTTGCGTTATAGTAAGGAAGTTTTGGTCGATCGGGAATACCAGAGAATCTTCTCTCTAGCTAAGCCTTTGGCAACCTTGCCTTTTGTCGAGATTTGGCTAACATAACAATTCATGTTCACTGTTTTATCTCATAAGGAAATGCAAGCGTAATGAAAAATCAAAATGTACCTAGCTGGATGAAACAACTCACAGGTTTCGCAGGAGTAATCGGCGCTAGCGCGTTGATTGGTTTCCCGGCTTGGGCTCACATCAACTCCAACACCAATGTGAAGAATGCAACTCCAACTCAACAAGTTGCAGGAAATGTGAAAACCGCTGCTTCACCAGCACCAATGGCTTCACCAAAACCAATGGCTTCACCTACCACAACTGGCGCCGCTAATGATATTGTCGCTATTGCATCTGGCGATGCTCAATTCAAGACATTGACGAAGGCTTTGGGAGCTGCAGGTTTGGTTACAACTTTACAAGGAAAAGGCCCTTTCACTGTTTTTGCTCCGACTGACGCGGCATTTGCTGCTTTGCCAAAAGGAACTGTGGAGAATTTGCTCAAACCGGAAAACAAAGCCCAACTTACTAAGATTTTAACTTACCACGTTGTTCCTGGTTCGGTTTTATCTACTAGCCTGAAATCCGGCGATGTTAAAAGTGTTGAAGGTACCTCGCTGAAGGTGGCAGTTAGCGCAGGCAAAGTTACTGTCAGCGGCGCTAATGTTGTGAAAGCTGATATCAAAGCTAGCAACGGCGTGATTCACGTAATTGACAAGGTTTTGATGCCGCCTGATGGGATGTAAAAATAGCCGTTTTTGCATCAAATGACATCAGATTTGGTCAAATGAATGCGAAGTAAGGACACAACAATGTTGTGTCCTTATTTGTATGGCAGGCAATTCAGAATTAATCTAGATCAAGCTTTAGCTAGCTGCAGGTAGTTACCACAAAGAATTGGTTTAAAGCCGGAACCCTGATCGGGAGAAATTAAAAGAAGACTATTCATTACTCCAATTCTCTTCTTTCCAGGTAGAGGTAGCTATCAACTGTCAACTGTCAACTGTCAACTGTCAACTGTCAACTGTCAACTGTCAACTGAAAAAAATGACTGCCAACCCTTACCGCGATAGCCAAAATCGAAGACTTGGGGATGGAGAATTTCTGCTAAAATTTCTAACGAATCAACCAATCTCGGCCCCGGCCGATTAAAGTAAGAATTGCCGTCAGTAATGTAAACTTTCCCGGTTTTTACTGCTGGCAAATTAGCCCATTCTGCGTATTTAGTTATCTGCATTGCTTCGCTGCGAGTGCGGTTTAAATCAAAGCCGCAAGGCATGAAAATAATTACATCGGGATTAGCTTCTACTAGCGATTCCCATTGTAGCCAAGGGGAATGTTCCCCGACAATTCCAAACAGCGAATTGCCTCCCGCCATTGCGACTAATTCGGGAATCCAGTTACCCGCAGCCATCAAAGGTTCAATCCACTCGATGCAAGCTACTTTGGGAAGTCTCTCTTTTGTGGTAATAATAGAGGATGCTTGTGTTTTCGAGGTAATAGCATTGATGCGGGATTGCAAAAGGTCGATCGCACTTTTGCCATTTACGCCCAAAGCATCAGCAACTCGCTGAATATCCGTCCAGATTTCTGCTAGCAGATTCGGCTGCAAAGAAATAATTTCCGGCTTGCTATTTACCAGGCTGCTTACTGCTTGTTCAACCTCTGTTAGAGAACAAGCGCAGACTTCACATTGAGCTTGAGTAATAATGTGAGTCGGCTGCAATTTTTCCAAAGTATCTATTTCTACTTTATAGACACTCAGCGCATTTTGCAACAATTCTGTCACGCGGTTGTGAATTTCGCTGCTAGTTCCTTCGGGATTGAATTTAGGCTGAGTGCAAACAGGTAAATTTTGGATTTCTGGGGGATAATCACATTCGTGGGAACGGCCCACAATTGCATCGGTTAATCCTAAAACTGCTACAATTTCGGTGGCACTGGGAATTAGAGAGACAATTCTGAGTTGGTTCATTGATTTTCGGTTTTTTACACATTTATAAGCACAGGCGTTACAGATTTAGAAGCACAGGCGGGACGCCCGTGCCACAATAAAAAGGATTGTTAAACTTTCAACTTTTTTAAGAATTGCAAATCTTGCCATGCTTGAATTAGATTACCTTGCATCAGAGCCGCTACACCGTTTAAAACTCTAATTTCCGGTAGGTTGGAGTTGAGAGCGAGAGCAGGTTTTAAGGCAGTTTGAGCGGCTTTGGGATGCCAGCCGTACAGGTGTACAAAAGCGAGATAGGCGTAAGCGTAAGGGTTTTTTGAGTCGAGTTGGGTAACTTTTTCTAAGGCTGCGATCGCACTTTTGACATTTTGCTGCAATACCCGAGAAAATGCCAAAGCATAAGCCAATTCTAGATTATTTGGTTCTTGCTTCAGCCGATATTCTAACGCTTGTTCCGCTTGCACTGTATAATCCTGAGTTGGATCGTACTGATTAATGCGCCCAATCTGCTCGAACACTGGTTCTAAACCGGGCAATCCTTTGGGTAAATTAACCGCCATCGCCCGCAATTGAGTCACCAAATCTAACTCAGGCTTATCTGTATTATCCTCGTTTCCAGGCGCTTTATTCTCTTTCCCAGGCTCTGCGTCTATCTTAACACTAACTGTCGGCACATTAATCGGATAAGTTTCGCCAGTTTTTCGATTTAGATAAGTAGCTTGCAGATTGTAATTTCCCGGTGCAATATTAGCAGGAGGAAGCATCGCTGTGCGATCGACAACTCGAAACCCCACAGCAAATTTATCCGCTTCCAGCATCCCCGAATGCAAAGTCGCCTGGCCGATCGCGCGATCGTGTAAAATCCTGAAAGTCTTTCCCGGTGGAATATCGCCAGACTGCTGATTTTGCCACGTTACGAACACTAAACCAGACTGCAACTGCTGCCAAGGCCCAGACCAAGTATAAGTCACCGGCAGCGCGACTCCGGGAACTGCTGTTGCAGCGACAGTAACTCGATCTAATTGTACTTGCGATCGCGCTTCATTCAACGGCTGTATTTCGACAGGCTGCACTCGCTTCCGATAAAGATTTAAATTAGTATAATCGGGCAAAACCCAAGTTTTATCTAACTGAAATTTATCACCTTTTTCAATCGCCGCAACCGCTGCATTTTGAGCTTGTTTAATCCGTTCGCGAATCGAACCTTGCGGGCCTGTTTTGGTTACGAACCAAGAGAGCGATCGCACATCTTGCGGCACTTCTTTTAAATTTGTTCCCACCTGCCGCCCGTAAACCTGAAAATTCGCCAAAGCACCGTAAAAATTCAAATTATGCTGGTTAATTTCCGGTGTCGAAGGCAACACGCCTAAAGTAGATTGCAAATAAGGTTCCCTATCAATAATTTCTGCAATTACCTCACGGTGGGGCCACTCTTTACCCAAGTAAGGATAGTTAGAATTGCCGGGACTGATAATTTGAACTAAGCTATGTCCAAAAGCACCTCCCAGCGGCAAGATATGGAACAGCATGGCCAGAATTGCCAAGCCAATTGTACCCCAGCGAATTTGTCGTCCCCACCGAGAAGGCCACAGCGTTAAACAGTAGGCTAATAAAATAGATAAAACTGGCAAATAAGGTATCACATATCGGTCGTCTTTGTTGATATTTAGAGAATTAATTAAATAAGCTCCTCCCCAGAAAACAGCCAGCCAGCGACAGGAGTTGAGATGCAAGATTGACGAACTATTTTTCCGACGACGCCAATAAAGTATCAAGCCTACTAAGGGAACAAGTAACAGAGGCCAAGAAACCTGTTCTGGTAAGTGCTGACAGTAGTAAATCCAAGCGTCGATCGTATTGAGGGCTGGATCTCCTTCGGCGATCGCAGAATCCACCGTTGCCCGTTTTCCCCCAGTCAAAATTAACAGCCAATTGGTTTTTGCCCACGGCCCAAACACCGCCGCCGACAGCAACAAAGCACCAGTTAATTGACCTAATCTTCCCCAAGCTTTTTGCCGCACAGCACCCACAGCCAACCACACAATCGGGGTAAACAGAAATAAGACTGTAGTGTGTTTAACTAATATTGATAAGCCGAGAGAAATTCCAAAGGCGATCGCCCAAAAGAAAGATGACGGGGAGAGGGTATGTAGGGGCGGTGCCCCCGTGCCCGCCCCCGATGGGGAGAATTTATGCTTCTTTTTAGTTCCTTCTTCCAACTTCAGTCTATCCGTTACATCCGTTACAAAATCCGCTGCCGAACCTTCTTGCTTCCACATTGTCAGACAATAGAAAGCAAAAGTAATCGCAGCAGTGAGGGGATAGTCGAGCAAAAATTGCAAGCGGAACCGATAAAGTCCCGGCAACAAAACGCAAATAGCAGCGGCCCACAAACCGACTTGCCGGTTAAATAATTGGACGCCCAGACTATAGACTGAGGCGAGGAGAATTGCACTAAATAGTAAATGAACGAGGGTTGCCCGATCGCCCCCGGTACCAAAAGCCTGAAGAAACGGAACCGTTAAGATATACACCAGGGGCGGAATTTTCGTCGAAAGCAGCCAGAAGTTTGTCCACCACTCCCCGGAAAACCACTGAGGATGCTGCAACGCCTGCAAGTAATTCAGGGTACTCGTGAGGTATTCTGCCTGATCCCACGCGGGGACAGATTGATCGAGGGCAAACCAGAGGCGATCGCTAATTGCCCCCAGCAGCCAAATTATGCCCAAGACAAGCAGACTCTTGCCCCCATTGCCCCGATGTTGCTGTGTCATTGCGATTTTTGGATTTTAGGCGTGCAGCTTTTACATTACAGGCGGGCGGTTCCGGGCGATCTAAAAATTATTTTAGAAAAGTGCTTGCTAAATTGCCTATGTGTCTGTTAAGGTGGTTAAGCGTAAAAAAACAAGCCGAGATAGCTCAGTTGGTAGAGCAGTGGACTGAAAATCCACGTGTCCGGAGTTCAAGTCTCCGTCTTGGCATCGCAAAGCCCTCACAAAGTTGAGGGCTTTTTTTTAGGGCGAAATGCGGGCAATGCAGTCAATTATCGAACTCGATTTGCCCGAAAGTTTAGCTGACGAGATTGATTAATCTGTTCGACGTGAATATTTAAAGCTGTGGAGAAGCGTTCAGCCCCGCCGAAAATAGTTTTTAGAGTGAATTATTTAACTGTCTTATTTTTGAGTGAGGTACGCCCCTAGTTCGGGAATTTCACCGGCGCGCTGCCACTCGGCTTGTTCGCGCCGCACTTTGGTTCGGGCTGTGATTTCCTGAACCTCCCATAATTGCAATTTGGTATAGGGCCCCTTGGCTTCTCCGCTGCGAAACACATACCATTGAGGAACTTCAGGAGTTGGCTGGGTCGATCGTCTCACAGGCTTCATCCGATTCATTCCAGTTGTGGCTTTGAGCTGATTTAGCTCTTGTTCTACCGGATTCGCAGGCGGTGAGTTAGAATTGGGCGATCGCTTTTTCTTAGCTGAACTCTGACTTTTCTTAGCCTCCGGCTTACCTCTGGCAATTTCAACTTCGCGACGCCACCCCCAGAAATGCCACAGCGCCGCCCAAGTTAGCACCGCAACCAATCCTAAAATCTCTTCTTGCGTTTGTGTCAACTCCGACAAATCTCCAAACAGCACATAACCGAAAAAAGCGAGGATGAGCGATATGAAATTTAGGTAAATTAGGTTGGTAGCGTCGTTAGCCGCTAAGTGCCAACTGGTTGTGTGCCGAGTAAAAGATTGGCTAGTTGCTGTTTTGTTGTGTTTCCAGGCTTTTCGGGCTTGAAGGCGACTGTAACCAGGAGAGTCAGCGGGCCACCACGTCGCGGCCCAATTAACTAGATGCGCTGACCAATACTGCAAAGCTGCATATCCCACTATTCCGCTCAGCAGTACGCAAATAACTAACAGAAAGGTTGTCAGCGGCAGTAGCTGTTTTGGCATGATTTGGGCCGTCACAACAGTTAGCACAAAAAACGGGGTACCACTTACTATTGGAACTAACAGGAGTTCAAATATCTTTAGAAGGTCTGCATAGAAAATCCCTAAGAATTTAAAAAGAATTTTAAGCAGCTTTGCAAAGCGGAAATGATACAGGTAAGCAGATGCGATCGCAGTTCCTAGAATTAAAGAAATGAGAGCGCCCGAAGAGCTGTTGACGGGTAGCATAAAAATGGCGATAGCCGGAATTCCCATCAAAATCCCAGCAGGTAGCGTCAGAAATGCGATAATGCCTTCCCTCCAGTGCTGCCAAGCCGATACAGTCGGCGGTTGCTGATTGTGCCTGCGGATTTCCCCCCACTCGGCAACCTTCGTTACTCCCCAGTGATAAAAAGCAAATAACAAGATTTGGCATAACCAAGCAAATGCGATTACGGCTTGAAAGTCAGAGTTCCTGATGGTGTACCAGTATGTCCTGCTAAATCGGTAGGAATAGTAGTAAGCATTGGGCCACAGCACAGAAATAATCAGCCAAAAGCTAATGCTTAAGGCAAATCCTTTTGCCCATGATGTAGGATGGGGGAGGAATTTCGGCCAGTTATTCATGGTTGGGAGAATTTGACGGGATATTAATATTGTGCCACCGGGCAGATATTTTAAATGTCAGCCTTCCTCAAAAAATCATCTACTTCATTAGCCACAATCTCGTAGTAATCCGCCCTAATTTCAATATTGCTTTTGCCCGATCGCACATTGTCTCCAAACAATCAACATTATAATTAAGCAATTAGGAGCTTGGAAGTAAAGTTTATCTAAAATATTCGCGATCTCAGTCAAGCTCATGAAATATTTTGGAGAGATTTTGTTGACAAGATGCAATAATTATAGTAAGTGACTTTAGAAATATTGTCAAACTCATCTCGATCGGGGAAGGCCCCTGCCGGAAACAAAAGGTTACAATCAAAAATAGATTCTATTTCCATAACAATACAGTTTATAGCTTGAACTTCTCAGTGCCAAATAACAACACCTCAACTCAATCCTTTCAATTTGACTCAATTGACAGCGCCCTCGCAGACCTCAAAGCAGGTCACATGGTGGTAGTAGTCGATGACGAAAATCGCGAAAACGAAGGCGACGTGATTTGTGCCGCCCAATTCGCCACCCCCGACAACATCAATTTTATGGCCGTGAACGCGCGGGGTTTGATTTGTCTAGCATTGAGTGGCGAAAGGCTCGATCGCCTGGAACTGCCCCTGATGGTCAGCAAAAACACCGACAACAACCAAACAGCCTTCACCGTCAGCATCGATGCAGTTAACGGCGTCAGTACCGGTATCTCCGCCGAAGACCGGGCGCGCACCATCCAAGTAGCAATCCACCCGGACACCAAACCTCAAGACTTGCGCCGTCCCGGTCACATTTTCCCCCTGCGGGCGATCGACGGTGGCGTCCTCAAACGCGCCGGCCACACCGAGGCCTCGGTTGACCTCGCCAGACTCGCCGGCCTGTATCCCAGCGGCGTGATCTGCGAAATTCAAAACCCCGACGGTTCGATGGCGAGGTTGCCCGAATTAATCGACTACGCCAAAACCCACAACCTCAAAATAATCAGTATTGCTGACTTAATTAGCTACCGACTCAAGCACGATCGATTCGTCCGCCGCGAAACCGTCGCCAAATTGCCCACGGAATTCGGCGATTTTATGATTTACGCCTACCGCGACACTCAAGACAATTCAGAACACGTTGCTATTGTCAAGGGCGATCCGGCAGAATTTAAAGACAAACCCGTGATGGTGCGAGTACATTCCGAATGTCTGACCGGCGATGCTTTGGGTTCCCTGCGCTGTGACTGTCGGATGCAACTGCAAGCGGCACTGAAAATGATCGAAAGTGCCGGTGCTGGCGTCATAGTTTACTTGCGCCAAGAAGGTCGGGGGATTGGATTGGTAAATAAACTAAAAGCTTACTCGCTGCAAGATTTGGGATACGATACCGTAGAAGCCAACGAACGGTTGGGATTTCCCGCCGACTTGCGGAACTACGGCGTCGGAGCGCAAATGCTCAACGATTTGGGAGTTCAAAAAATTCGGTTGATTACCAACAACCCGCGCAAAATTGCCGGTTTGAAAGGTTACGGGATTGAAGTTGCCGATCGCGTCCCCTTACTAATTGAAGCCACAGATTACAACTCGATCTATCTGGCAACAAAAGCCGAAAAACTCGGTCATCTGCTACTGCAAACTTATTTAGTAACAGTGGCGATTCAGTGGGGCGAAGCGAAGGAAGAGGGAAGAGCGAAGAAGGAAGAGGGAAGAGGGAAGAGGGAAGAAGGAAAAGAGGAAGATTCTGCCATCCAAAATCGGTACGAACACCTCGAAAAACTGCGGCAGTTGGTAACAAGTCGCGATTTACTGCTGCAAGAAGAAGCGCGGCCGGTAGGTATAGCGCTGTTCGGAGAAGGCTCCCTCATCGTTCACCTCGGCTTTGATCAAGCCGGACTCGCAACCCCCGATTGGTACAAAGATCCAAACCATCCTTACGTCAAGGCGATCGGTCAAATTCTCGGCGAAATAGCCACCTGGTCGGATTTGCAAAAATTAGAATTCATGGTTTCCTCCGGTGCCGATCCGCTCAAAACCCTGCAAGTCCAGCTCGATCGCGAGACATTCCCCCTCGAACAAGTGGTGGGAGAGTGCGCGAGGCTCGAACCTCAAAAAATCTACAGTTTTTGCCATCTTCCCGATTAAGCCATCGGAATGCCAAGCTAGGTTGAGCATTAAATAGAGCAAATTTGACATGGACATGAACGTTGGTGACTTTCTGCACCGGCTCGACCTCAGGGGACAAGCGCTTAAAGGCACCAACCTCGGGGGTGCGGAACTCCGGGGAGCCAACCTCAGGGGAACAGACCTCCGAGAAACCAACCTCAGCGGCGCTATGCTTAGGTATGCAGACCTGATTGAAGCCGACCTCACCGGCGCCAATCTGTGCGGTGCGGATTTAGCTGAATCATTTCTCAATTTAGCCAATCTCACTAGAGCCGATTTGACCGGTGCTGTCCTCCGAGAAGCTACTCTCGTAGGAGCAGAACTCAGTCAAGCCAATCTCAAACAAGCAAGTTTGATCAAGGCTAATTTAGTGGGAGCAAATCTCCAGGAAGCCAACTTAACCAGAGCCAACCTCAGCGGGGCGGATTTACGCGGTTCTCAGTTGAGCGGCGTGATTTTAGACAAGGCCGTCTACAACAACCGGACTATTTTTCCTGACGATATTGACCCTGGTGCAATGGGAGCATTTTTGCTAGCTCCCAATGCTTCGCTCCCTGGCTTAAATCTGGCTATGGTAGATTTGACCGAAGCCGATTTAAAAGGAGCCGATTTGCGGCGGACAAACTTATACAAAGCTATTTTATTTGGCGCAAAACTCGATCGGGCAAACTTAGCAGGAGCCAACCTCAGCGCAGCGGACTTGAGGGAAGCTAGTTTGAGCGGCACGATTTTAGAGAAAGCAGTTTATAGCAACAAAACATTGTTTTCCGAAGGCATTGATCCCGCTCTGGGCGGAGCTTATTTAATTGCTCCCAATGTATCGCTGCAAGGGGTAAACTTAACCGGAGCCGACTTAAACGGGTCAGATTTAAGCGGAGCTAATTTGAGCGGTTCTAACTTAAGTTCGGTTAATCTCAAAAATGTAGACCTCAGCAGAGCTAGCTTAAAAAAAGCTTACCTCAAAGGTGCAAACTTGGAGCAAACAGATTTGAGAGGAGCAGATTTAAGCGGCGCAATTTTACACCAAGTAAACTTGAGTTCTGCTGACCTCCGGGGTGTAGACTTAACAAGGGCTGACCTCAGCGGCGCTAATTTAAGGGATGCCGATTTGAGGGGGACAGATTTCACTGGAGCTACTTTGCTGTTCGCTAACTTGAGCGGGGCAGACTTGAGAGGTGTAGACTTGACAAAAGCTGACCTCAGCGGCGCTAAGTTAACCGAAGCTGACCTCCGAAAAGCAGATTTGATGAGAGTAAATTTGGAGGGAGCAGATTTAACTGAGGCAGACTTGAGCGATGCTAATTTATTCCGAGTCAATCTCAGAGGTGCTAACCTGAAAGGTACTAACCTCAAAGGCGCAAGTTTTAAAGGGGTATTTTTGACCGATGCTTATTTGAGCGAAACCGATTTGGCCGATATAGATATGAGTCCGAGTTTTTTTGAATTGCCACTAGAATCGGAATGGTAATTGGCAGTTGACAGTTGGCAGTTGACAGTTGGCAGTTGACAGTTGGCAGTTGACAGTTGCTAGTTGGCAGTTGGCAGTTGATTAGTTGCTAGTTGGCAGTTGCTAATAATTACCGAATAACTAATAAACGAATAACTAATAAACGAATAACTAATAAACGAATAACAACTGACAACTGACAACTAATCAACTGACAACTAATCAACTGACAACTAATCAACTGACAACTAATCAACTGACAAATGACTAATGACAAACCGTTAGGCTCTGTTATTCAAGGTTCTCTGAGCAAGGGATTAGAAGTGCGACTGCACGCAGATGTTTCGGTGGAAGATATGAGGGTGGGGAAATTTCTAGTAGTGCGGGGGGTGCGATCGCACTTTTTCTGTATGCTCACCGACGTGTCTCTCGGAACATCCAGCGGACGCATTTTATCCAACCCTCCCAACCCCAACGACGATTTTCTAATCGCAGTCCTCGCCGGTAGCAGCACCTACGGTACGATCGAGCTTGCGCCCATGTTGATGCTGACTGCGGAAAAAGAAAAATCTCAAGCAATCTTCAATCCAACAGGTAACGGAGTCCCTGAGAAAAAGGTGGCGTTAGGAAATTTGGGCTCTTTTGAGGCGCAAAGTGGCGCCGATATGGAACTGCTGCCGGTTAAAACGATTCCCAGTCACTTTTCCCAGGTGTTTGATGCCAAAGAAACCGATTTTAGGGCGGTTTTTGGCTGGGAAGATGACCCGTACCGTTGCAATTTTGCGATCGGCAAACCGATTGACATGGACGTTGCTGTGTGCTTGGATTTAGATCGATTTGTGGAACGCAGCAACGGAGTTTTTGGCAAGTCTGGAACCGGAAAATCTTTTCTGACGCGCTTGCTTTTATCGGGAATTATTCGTAAACAAGCTGCTGTTAATCTAATTTTTGATATGCACTCTGAGTACGGGTGGGAAGCGGTTTCCGAAGGAAAACAATTTAGCACTGTTAAAGGTTTGCGGCAGTTGTTTCCCGATAAAATTCAGATTTATACTCTCGATCCAGAATCGACAAAACGCCGGGGAGTCCGCGATGCTCAAGAGTTGTTTTTGAGTTTCGAGGAAATTGAAGTGGAAGATATCTCGCTGGTGCAGCGGGAGTTAAATTTGTCGGAAGCTAGTATCGAAAATGCGATTATTTTACGCAATGAGTTGGGCAAGGGTTGGATTAACAAGTTGCTGGAAATGACCAACGAAGATATTCAAATGTTTTGTGAAGAAAAGCGGGGAAATAAGTCTTCGATTATGGCTTTGCAGCGCAAATTAGAGCGGTTGAATGATTTGAAATATATTCGCAAACGCTGTCCAAAAAATTATGTAACTGAAGTTTTGCAGTGTTTAGATGGTGGCAAAAATGTAGTAATTGAGTTCGGTTCGCACTCGGATTTGCTGTCGTATATGTTAGCGGCAAATGTGATTACTCGCCGCATTCACGCATCTTACGTGCGGAAAGCTGAGAAGTTTTTGATGAGCAAAAATCCGTGCGACAAGCCGCAACCGTTAGTGATTACCATTGAGGAAGCTCACCGTTTTCTCGATCCGGCGATCGTGCGATCGACTATTTTCGGTACGATCGCCAGAGAAATGCGAAAATACTTCGTAACTCTGCTGATTGTAGACCAGCGTCCCTCCGGCATCGACGCCGAAGTCATGTCGCAAGTCGGAACGCGGATTACAGCCTTACTAAACGACGATAAAGACATCGATGCTATTTTTACCGGCGTTTCTGGAGGGCAGAGTTTGCGTTCTGTTTTGGCAAAACTCGACTCGAAACAGCAAGCATTAGTTTTGGGCCACGCCGTACCGATGCCCGTAGTCGTGCAAACTCGTCCTTACGACGAGCAATTCTACAGAGAAATTGGGGATATTGACTGGCAAGAAATGCCCGATGAACAAGTATTTGCAGAGGCCGAATCTGCTAAAATGGATCTGGGGTTTTAGATTGACAACGGCTAGATTAATTACAGAACTTAGGCAAATGTTACTGTAAATTAGTCTTTGCGAACAATTGGCGATCGCTGGCAAGGAGGGAAATACCTGGTTTTTGCCTGAGTTATAAATTAGAAAGTGCGAGGATCGACAGTAAAATAAAATTAGCACTCATCTAGGAACCCAGGAGTTTTCCCCGTCATACCCTCAGCCCTCATTTCACAAAATTTAAGATAAATAAAACTTAGGCATTTAAACGCAATTTTTAAGGGTTTGAGGATTTTTTAGCAGCTAGCTAGGAGTCGGAAAGCCCGATCGTCTATAACTTTATGGAAACCCAAAATCAGAGTTTAAGTTATATTAATCGCTTGCGGCACCCTCGACTGTCATAATCGGTTTTAAAGGAATTTCACCAATTTACTATGTGAGTTTTTATACAAAAAAATGTTAATTTGTGGCCCGATCGCAATTTGGAAATTCCCGTTCTAATTCGCAGTTTGACAATTCTCGGTGCGGCAGGTGGCATACAATATAATTCAAGCCAGTTGAAGTGCAAGTATCAAAAAAAAACACTCGCTTCGATAAGCAGGAGTAATAAATGTACGGTTTAGTTAACAAAGCGATCGAAGAAATGGTTTGTTCTCGCTTCGGGGAAGAGACTTGGGAAACCATCAAAGAGAAAGCAGATGTAGACATTGACGTTTTCATGACAATGGATGCTTATCCAGACGATCTCACTCACCGGCTGGTACATTCGGCAAGCGAAGTGCTAGCAATCAGCGCCGATGATATTTTACAGGCTTTCGGCGAATACTGGGTAATCTATACCGCCTCTGAAGGCTACGCCCAAATCCTCGATATGGCGGGAGATAACCTGCGGGAGTTTCTGGCAAACCTGGACAACCTCCACGCCCGCGTAGGGTTGAATTTTCCCCAGCTTCAACCGCCTTCGTTTCAGTGTACTGAAAACTCAGAAAATAGCATGGAACTGCACTATTACTCTCACAGGCAAGGGTTTGCCCCAATGGTGAAGGGGCTGTTGAAAGGTTTGGCGTGCCGATTCCAAACAGAGGTAGAGATCGAGCAAACAAGCGATCGCACTCAGGGAGCAGATCGCGACGTGTTCTCCATCCACTGCAAATCTAGCTAAAACTATTATGGTTTCCCCTGTATTCAGTTCTTCTCCTCTGATATTTGCAAAAGCTTTTCCATTTCATTTAGCATTCCGGAGATGGGAGACTGAAATTGTGCATTTGGGAGATGTTTTAGCTCGGATCTGCCCCGAATTATCTTTAGGAAGTTCGCTCAAGGAACACTTTCGGATCGAACGGCCGAACGTTCCTCTAGAATTTGACGCCATTCGAGAGCAGTCTCGCTCGATCTTCCTTCTCGAATCACTGCACAGCAAAATGCTGCTTAAAGGGCAGATGGTGGTGGCGGAAAATCAAGAAGTAATCTTTTTCCTCGGTTCCCCTTGGATCGCAGACTTAGCGGATCTCGCCCCGCTGGGGCTGACGATTAACGATTTCGCCCTTCACGATCGGGTAGTTGACTTGCTTTTCTTGTTGCAAGCACAGAAAACTGCCTTAGCGGATGCTAAAAAACTCACTGAGAAATTAACCAAACAGCGAGCTCAATTGCGCGTGGCACTACAGGAAGCAGAACAGGCGGCGAATGCTGTAGCCCAAAACCAACAACTCAAGAAAACTCTGCAAGAATTGCAGCAAACCCAAGCGCAACTGATCCAAAGCGCCAAAATGTCGAGCCTCGGTGAACTTGTCGCGGGTGTAGCTCATGAAATCAACAATCCCGTCAATTTTATTGTAGGCAACCTCGACTGCGCCCGCGACAACATTCAACAGTTGCTGAAACTGATAGAACTCTATCAAAAATACAATCCCGCTCCGGCACCGGAAATTCTAGCTTATAGAGATGAAATTGAATTTGAATTTTTACATCAAGACTTGCCTAAACTTTGCTCTTCCATGCGGGTAGGCGCTGACCGGATTGGCAAGATCGTGCTGTCGCTGCGTAATTTTTCTCGCCTAGATGAAGCGGAAATGAAGTTTGTCAATATCCACGAAGGGCTAGATAGTACGCTGCTAATACTGCAACACCGGCTCACAGGAAATAATGGCAGGCCGGAAATTGAAGTGATTAAAGAATATGGCGATCTGCCATTTATAGAATGTTATGCAGGACAGCTCAATCAGGTGTTTGTCAATCTGCTCGGCAATGCCATAGATGCTATAGAAATGGGTGCCAGTGAAGGCGGTAGGATTCGGATTCGCACGGAACTTTTGCCGGCGGGCGATCGCGCCAGAGTGCTAATTGCCGATAACGGGCCGGGATTTGGCACTCTTGTTAGCGATCAAATGTTTGACCCGTTTTTTACCACAAAACCTGTAGGTCAGGGTACGGGGTTGGGGCTCTCAATCAGTTACCAGATTGTTGTTTTGAAACATCAGGGGTTGATTCGCGGCATTTGTGTACCGGGTTCCGGGGCGGAGTTTTACGTTGAAATTCCGTTGAGGCAAACAAATTAGGGCTGGCGCGTTCACAGCCAGCTTTTAAGCTTCGATCGCCCTCTGGAATTGTCTGTTATGTTCGAGGGGGAGAGGGGGAGAGGGGGAGATGATTCTTGCTAGTGGGGAATACGGCATTGAAATTTACAATTTAAATGCCCAACAGCCAGCTTTTATAGACCTTTACTTACTCGCATCCGAATTCGCATAGCATATTTTAATAAAAATGTCAATAAATATTTTAAACAGTTACTCGCATCTAATACGGCGATCGAGTTCGGTTATCTCGCATCGCAGCATCTAGGCAGGGAGAAAAATTCAAGCGATGATAGAACAGAGAGCAAAACAAAGCCCTCGAATTGCATGAGTCTGTTTGCATGAGTATTGTGAAGTTGAGTGGCAGTTAAAACTAACAGGGAATTCAAAACCTTAAGGAAAAATGTAGAATCTTGACCTTAAGACAGAGGTTTTTACCCTTTACGATCCTCAAAATTGGGAATAATATTGAGAAAACTAAACTCTTGCTTCACTTCGCCTTGAACTAGCCGTTAAAGCTAGTAAGCTACCGAAAATCGACGGGGATTACTGGAAAATCCAGCACAAAAGTAATCCCAAACAAAAAGCTTCTACCGATCGTCACCGATAAACAGGAGGGGAAACATCCCCTTTGTCGCAGTCTTTATCCCACTTGCAAAAGTGGGACAGGGTATCACCAACTTTTTATCTGTTGTTACAAGGAGTGCAATACTCACCCATGTCCACCACAACCCCCAAAAACAAAACAGTGAAAGCCGATCGCATGGGCAGCCGGCCATACTCCTCAACGGATACGGTTCGTACCTATCTGCACGAGATCGGTCGCGTACCCCTGCTAACCCGAGAAGAAGAAATTGTTTTCGGGAAGCAGGTGCAGCAAATGATGAAATTAATCGAAGCAAAACAAGCACTTGCTAAAGAATGGCAGCGGGATCTGACGAATCAAGAGTGGGCTGCCGAAATGGAGTTGACCGAACCTGAACTTAGCCGGATCTTACAAATAGGGCGGCGGGCAAAGCAAAAGATGATTGAAGCGAATTTGCGGCTAGTAGTGGCGATCGCCAAAAAATACCAGAAACGCAATATGGAATTCTTGGATTTAATTCAAGAAGGCACCCTCGGTTTAGAACGAGGAGTAGAAAAATTTGACCCGATGCGGGGATACAAATTTTCTACTTATGCCTACTGGTGGATTCGGCAAGCCATTACCCGCGCGATCGCCCAACACGCCCGCACGATTCGATTGCCAATTCACATCACCGAAAAACTAAACAAAATCAAAAAAGTGCAGCGGGAACTCACCCAGCAGTTGGGCCGTTCTCCCTCCCCTGCGGAAATTGCCACCGCCCTGGAACTGCAACCTTCGCAAATTCGAGAATACCTGCTGATGGCAAGACATCCAGTTTCTTTGGACTTGCGGGTAGGCGACAACCAAGATACTGAACTGCAAGAACTCTTAGAAGACGAAACTGCATCTCCCGACAACTACATTACCTCGGAATTGCTGCGACAAGACCTGAATACTTTGATATCAGAACTTACCCCCCAGCAGCGAGATGTAATAATTCTGCGCTTCGGTTTGGAAGACGGCACAGAAATGTCTCTGGCGAAAGTCGGAGAACGGTTAAATCTCAGCCGGGAACGGGTGCGGCAGCTAGAACATCAAGCCCTTGCCCACCTGCGGCGCCGCCAATCTCAAGTCCGAGAATACTTGGCTAGTTAGTCACTAAAAAAGTTGAGATTTCCCAAAATCTCAACTTTTTTTACGTTTATACCCGTTTGAAACAAGAATGTAAGTGTAAGCCGGTGATTCACACAATTAGGCAATAGGTCATTCCCAATTATTCCATTCTTTAATCTAAAAATAGGACTTACGCACTATCGAGCTTAAATCAAGGGTTTGAGATTGCTTCACTACGTTGTCTTCGGACCGAAAATCGTAGTATATGCGTCCAGGACTATAAAATTTAAAATCTAAAATGGTATTATTTGATGGGTGGATTGCCCAATCAGGACGGACGCAAAATTTATCAAAACTAATCTTAGATTTGAGTTCAGGAACCGGGCGGGCGATCGTTCCTTCAAATTAATAGCCAACATTAAGCCAAATACCCGGTTTCTCTACAATCTTTGTGAAACTGGTACAAGAGGCGCTTGGAACCAGGTATTTTAAATTTTGGGGTCTGGAGTGGTTTTGACTTATTTGATATTGACAGGAAGTTTACAAGCGATCGCGATCGTGCTTGCTCTCTCGCCCGGTAACTTGAGCATCGCATTCCCCGCACGCCGATCGCAGGACTCGGACATCAAATCCGGCGTTTTAAGCTCGCAATCTCCCCCAAATCCTGCGCCCGATACAGCTAGCGCAGGTTTAGCAGATGGCATTTACCTCTACGGCCAGTCGAGGAACCCAGAGGAAATTAAACAAGAATATTTTGTATTTGAAATGCGGCAGAGTAAGGTAGTCGGCGCTTTTTACCTGCCTCGGTCTGCTTTTTACTGTTTTTACGGCACAAGCGATCGAACTCAGTTAAATTTAATAGTAGTGGACAGTTACGACGGCAGTCGCTCTCCCTACTCCGTAAACCTGCAACAATATTACCCAATTTCTACCATCAGCGAGAACGATCGGCGCATCTTGGATATTTGCAAAGAATCTCACAAACAACAGGTGTGGGGAAAGTAGCAGAAGACTGGCGCCGCCCCAGCATTCAGGGTTCAGGAAACAACAGTAAAATTGCTCCTGAGTTGAGAATTTCGGACGAAAATCATACACACGGCAAGATGAAACTGCGTCGGAAAACACTATCGATCATTGGCATTACCATCGCTGGACTGACTGGCATTCTGTATGCCGCCTCATCAAGAATCCTCTTGGGCAGCCTTGCAAAAGCAGAGGAACAAGAAGCCACCCAGGTTGTCAAGGGAGTGCTCAGCGTGTTCGAGCAAACCGCAGATGACTTCAACTCGCGCTTTGCCGACTGGTCTGCCTGGGACGACACCTACGATTTTATCCAAAACCGCAACTCAGAATTCATTGACTCCAATTTAATTCCAGAAGGGCTGGCTAATATAAGAGTTAATATAGCCGTATTTGTCAATACTTCTGGCAAAATAGTTTACGGTACGGGTTTAGACAGCGAAAAGCTGAAACTAACGCCTGTTCCAGAAGCATTAAAACGGCGCATTTCTCTCAGTGACCCGCTGTTGCAGCACCCCAACGCCAACAGCAGCCTCGCTGGTATCATGCTGCTGCCGTCAGGGCCGATACTGATTACTTCCCGGCCAATTCTCACGACTAAAAGCATCGGCCCGATCCGAGGTACGCTGATATTCGGGCGCAATTTGGATGCTGCTGGTATTGCGAAGGTTTCTAAAATTACTCGCTTGCCACTGATCGTACACAGCGTTAATGAGGCTCATTTGCCTGCTGACTTTCAGCAACTGCGGGAGAAACTGTCGGAAAAAAAACCGATTTTGGTGCGTCCTTTAAGCGAAGAGTCGATCGCGGGTTACGCTCTAATCAACGATATTTACGATCGACCTGCGCTGCTGCTGCGGGTGGATATCCCCAGAGAAATATATCGGCAAGGTCAAATTAGTTTGCTCTACCTGCTGGTGTCTGTAATCCTGGCGGGAATTGGGTTTGTCGGCTGCACTTTGCTGCTGCTAGAGTATCTGGTGCTGTCTCGGCTGAGCGGTTTGGCAAAAGCGGTGAACCGCGTCAGCAGCAGCCAAGACCTGTCGGTGCGACTACCGGTGACGGGCGAAGACGAGTTGTCCGACCTTGCCCATACTATCAACGGAATGTTGAGTGCGATCGCGATCGCCGAAAGCGAACAACTTGAGGAAAAAGCCCGCTACCGAGCTGTCGTGGAGCAAGCTACAGATTGCATTTTCCTGTGGGACGCTCAAACCAAACGTCTTTTGGAAGCCAATACAGCGTTTACAGACTTGCTCGATTACAGTCTTGATGCGATTTCGCAACTGACTATTTACGATATCATCGCTTACTCTAAAGACCTAATTGACAACAATATCGAGTTGCTGCTGACGGACAAACAATTCAGAATTGGCGAAGTTCTCTACCGCCGCCGAGACGGTTCCTGCGTGGATGTAGAAGTGAGCGGGAGCGTGATTTCCTACGGCGGCCGCGAGATTATTTGCACTGTTGTCCGCGACATTACCGAGCGCAAGCAAGCCGAAGCCGAACTGCGAGCCTCAGAAGAACGCTACAGACTTTTGTTTAAAAATAACCCCCATCCGATGTGGGTTTACGATTTAGAAACTCTGGAATTTATAGCAGTCAATCAGGCTGCTGTCCAACACTACGGCTACACG
Source organism: Microcoleus sp. N9_A1 (assembly GCF_036701795.1). Classification (NCBI taxonomy): domain Bacteria; kingdom Bacillati; phylum Cyanobacteriota; class Cyanophyceae; order Oscillatoriales; family Microcoleaceae; genus Microcoleus; species Microcoleus sp. N9_A1. The sequence continues at coordinate 69,462 of NZ_JAUBRI010000010.1, read as the reverse complement.
CGCGACGAATTTCTCAACATGACCGTTGCGGACATTCGTCCTCCCCAAGAGCTGCCGAGATTGCTAGAAAATATCTCCCCAGTAGATGTCGGTATTGAGTTTGCAGGTGTGGGGCAGCACCTCAAAAAAGACGGAACAATTATTGATGTAGAAATTACCTCTTATACTCTGGTATTTGATAGCAGAAATGCTGAATTAGTGCTGGCTCACGACGTGACCTACCGCTTGCAAGCCGAGGCAGAAATGTACAAAGCCAAGGAAGCTGCAGAAGCAGCTAGTTTGGCTAAAAGTCAGTTTTTGGCTAACATGAGCCACGAACTGCGAACTCCTCTGAATGCGATTATCGGTTACAGCGAGATTCTGCAAGAAGAGGCTTTAGATTTGGGCGAAGAAGATTTTGTGTTGGATTTGAAGAGAATTCACAATTCAGGCCAGCTTTTACTTTCCTTAATTAATGATATTCTGGACTTGTCGAAGATTGAAGCCGGTCACGCGGAACTTGAATTAGAAACTTTTGACGTGTGCGAGGCTGTTCAAGATGTAGCCATAACTGTTGAACCGCTATTTTTGCGAAACACTAATCGCCTGAATGTGGAGTGTCCTCATAATATTGGCGAATTTTATTCCGATCAAATTAAATTGACTCAAATTTTGTTTAATTTGCTCAGTAATGCAGCTAAGTTTACTCAGAAAGGGACAATTACACTCAGCGTTGAAAGAATTAAAAATGACGAGAATAGTTGGGATTCTGAACAATTAATTTTTAATTGCAGTGATACGGGGATTGGGATGACTCCTGAACAGCTACAAAAGTTATTTCAACCTTTTACGCAAGCTGATGCTTCGACTACCCGTAAGTACGGAGGTACGGGTTTGGGTTTGGCAATAGCGCAGAAATACTCTCAGATGCTGGGGGGAGAAATTACTGTGAGTAGCGAATTTGGCAAGGGGTCAACTTTTACCCTGATTTTGCCAGCATAGCTATTTTTAAAATTTGAGAGGGGCGAAAAAGTCTTGACTACGAACAACATTAATACTCAATACCTGCTTGAGCTTTAATCCCTTGTTCTCGGAATGGATGCTTAACTAATGTCATTTCTGTCACCAAGTCTGCCCGTTCAATTAGCGCTGGCGGGGCGCCTCTGCCTGTTAAAATAATGTGGGTTTCTTCTGGTTTTTGGTCTAACCCGGAAAGCACTTGCTCGACTTGCAAATAACCTAGTTTTAATGCTATATTGACTTCATCTAGAAGAACTAATTTAAATTCGGGATTGCAGATAAAAGTTAGGGATTTTTCCCAGGCTTTTTTAGCTGTTTCGATATCTCGATCGCGGTCTTGCGTGTCCCAGGTAAAGCCTTCCCCCATTGCGTGGAATTCTAGCTGTTTTTCCCAGAGTTGAAAAACGGCTTTTTCTGCGGGTTCCCAAGCTCCCTTGATAAATTGTACTATAGCGACGCGGTATCCGTGACCGAGCGATCGCACAACCATTCCCAAAGCTGCCGTGGTTTTGCCTTTACCGTTACCCGTATTAACAATAATTAAACCTTTTTCTTTCGAGGAGTTAGCGATTCGCTGTGATTGCACTTCTTGGCGGCGCTGCATTTTATGTTTGTGTTGTTGGGCTGTTAAGCCAGTGGTTGCAGTAGTTTCTGTATTGGTTTCCATTAGATTTTTTTTAACCGCAGATGAACGCAAATAAACGCTGATGCAAGATGTCTAGTTATTGCCACAGTGTTTTCAAGTTTAGCACAAAACCGGGCAAAACATTTTCTCCTGAAAGTTCTGTCGGACGTTCCAAAATTTCTTTTTCTTGTCCTTGACGATAGATTTCGACTCGGCGCGTTTTGCGGTTGATTAACCAGCCTAGTTTTACTTGGTTGTTCATATATTCTTGCATTTTGTCTTGAGTATCTTTTAAACTGTCGGTTAGCGACATTAACTCTAAGACAAAATCCGGGGCAATGGGAGGAAATTTTTGTTTTTGTTCGGGAGTGAGTGCATCCCATCTTGATTTTTCAATCCAAGAGACATCGGGAGAACGGTTTGCACCGCTGGGCAGTTTGAAGCAAGTTGAAGAATCGAAACAAATTCCCAGTTGAGTTTGTCTGTTCCAAATCACAAAGTCAGCATTAATTTCTGAGTTATAATTTCCGGTTTCTCCTCCTGTGGGTGACATAACGATTATTTCTCCTTCGGCATTGCGTTCAAATTTGACATCGGGGTTTTCGCGACACAATTGATAAAATTGGTCGTCGGTTAGTTTAACTATGGAGTTGAAGTTGATGGTAACTGCTATCATGATATTTTATCAGGATGTGGGGGAATTTTTAAGCCAGATAAGGTATATGAATGCCGAGCAAGGTAGAATGATGCAGATGCTGTAAATATTATTGAGGTACACAGAAGATATTAGAATATTTCTTGAGCCGCTTGCGATCATGATATCACCTACTTATAACTAGCTTTCCATGGTTTTATAAAAAGCTTTTTGGAGAGAACACTTACAGACATACCAATAATAAAATGCAATGTTTATTTCGCTAAACAATTTAGGTACTCCCTCTAGTAAACTGGAAAATATCTTGTTTTTTAAATGCAGGGAATCTATGCCGATCGCAAAAAACAACAAGCCCAAACCCGCTAACAGTATTTGGTAGGGAGTTAACTGTAGTTCTCGCCGAAAAAACCATCCGTAGGATGACAAAACAAGGGCGTACAAAAGACTTACTCCTAGCTTGGGAATTCCTAATGCGATCATATATATATGAATTCGGTAAGTTTGATTCAGCAGAAACCCACCTGTTAAAAGAGCAGAAAATAAAATAAATCGATTTTTTTCATGGCACGGTTGAATAGTTTTAGCTAATCCATAGGTAAAAGTACAAATAACGACTGGCACAGAACATAAAACTTGGAAAGTCCGAGTTAATAAAGCGACATTGGGATTGGGAGAAAAATAAGGCTGAAAGAATAAATCGCTGACTTTTAACCCGGAAAGTTGAGTAAAAAATATCAGCAGCGCCACTAGGAAGAAGGATAAACAATTTAGTCGGACAACAAAGCGAGAAATAGTCATAAGCAATTAATACCAAAAATTAGGTTTACTGCTCAAATACAAAAAAATTATATCACCAATATCTCTGGATATTTTGCTAAACTTAATCAGGAGTGTTATCAAAACAAGGAGACAGTCATGCTGTCAGTGAAAGAAGCAGAATCGATAGTTCTAAATTTGGCGCAACCCCTCGACAGTCAGCGGGATGTAGAAACTGTAGACTTGCTGGCAGCATCGGGGCGCATTTTGGCTGCACCCGTCACTGGTTCTCTCGATTTTCCTTATTGGGACAATTCGGCAATGGATGGGTACGCGGTGCGCTTTGCTGATGTGGAAAACTGTAGCGCCGAAAAACCAGTGGTACTCGAAGTAGTTGAGGAGATTCCAGCCGGATATCAGCCTCAAAATACCGTCCAATCGGGGCAAGCGGCGCGAATTTTTACGGGTGGGGTGATGCCTGCGGGTGCTGATACGGTGGTAATGCAGGAAGAAACAAGGCGAGAGGGCGATCGTATTTTTATCTTAGTTTCTCCTGAAAAACCGCAAGCATTTGTCAGGCACAAAGGCGCTTTTTATCAAGCAGGAACAACTTTGCTAACTCCCGGTACAGTTATCAATGCCCCTGAAATGGCGGTGTTAGCAACTGCCCAGTGCGTTCAAGTTCCCGTTTATCGGCGGCTGCGGGTGGCAATTTTTTCTACTGGTGACGAATTGGTATCGCCAGACCAACCTTTGGCACCGGGGAAACTGGTAGACTCGAATCAGTATGCTTTGACAGTTTTGTTGGCGCAAATGGGATTTGAACCGATTCGATTGGGCATTGTTCCTGATAATGAAGAGGCGTTAAACAAGGCGATATCCCGGGCTGTTGCGACGGCGGATTTGGTGCTTTCTACGGGGGGAGTCTCGGTAGGAGACTACGATTATATTGAGAAAATATTGGGGGATTTGGGAGGAAAAGTTCACGTTAGTTCTGTGGCGATTAAGCCGGGGAAACCTTTGACGGTTGCTGGGTTTAAACGAGGTGAAAAAAATCAGGACTCGCCGAGTTTGAGTTCGGATTGTCTCTATTTTGGTTTGCCGGGAAATCCGGTTTCGGCTTTAGTCTGCTGTTGGCGTTTTGTTGTGCCTGCTTTGAGAAAGATGTCTGGGCTTGCCCCGGATGCTTGGGGGCCGGAGTTTGTCAAAGCTAGGTGTAATGCTGAATTGCGATCGCCTGGTCGGCGCGAAACTTACATTTGGGGTAAACTACATTTAGTTGCCGGAGTCTGGGAATTTGAACCTGCTAGCGGCAGCCAAAATTCAGCCAATTTAATTAACCTCGCCAATACCACTGGTTTAGCAGTTTTGCCACCAACGGAAACCTGGGTTGGGCCCGGCGAATTTGTAGAAGTTTTAAAAGTTAGTCAGTAGTCAGTAGTCAGTAGTCAGTAGTCTTACTTCTTCCATCCGTTAAATCCGTTACAAAATCCGTTGCCGAACTTCCTTCGTATTATGAGAATTTTAATTGTTGAAGATGACCCGATGATGCAACTGGGATTAGAGCAAGTTTTAGCCGATTCCCCAGAAATAGAAATAGTAGGACAAGCAGAAGACGGCTATTTAGGCGTAGCAGCCGCACTGAAACTCAAACCTGATATTATTGTGATGGATATCGGTTTGCCGCGGCTGGACGGCATAGCAGCGACGCAGCAAATTAAAGCACAACTGCCAGAAGTTCGAGTAGTAATGTTAACTTCTCACACGGCAGAAACTGAAATTATTGCTGCCCTTTCTAGTGGGGCTGATGCTTATTGCATTAAAGGTGCTTCCGTAGACAGGCTGTTAGCAGCGATTGCAGCCGCAGCAGAGGGAGCTACATATCTTGACCCTCAAATTGCCCGGACTGTCATCGAACACCTCAAACCCCCGATACCTGCCTCTACAACTACTTTTGGTCAGTTGTCGCAGCGGGAATTGGAGGTGTTAAGATTAATGGTGGAAGGTAACAGCAATCCCGAAATTGCGGCGGCGCTTTACTTGAGTCCAAATACTATTAAAACTCACGTTCGCGGTATTATGAATAAGTTGGCAGTGGATGACCGCGTGCAAGCAGCAGTTGTAGCGCTGAGAACTGGATTGGTGTAAAGAAGGAAGTTCGGCAACGGATTGTTTAACGGATTTAACGGATTTAACGGATGGATGTTGATGGAATAGGGAAGTTCGGCACCGGATTGTTTAACGGATTTAACGGATGTGGGGAAGAGGTTCGAGGGAAGAATTCCTAGTTACCAATTACCAATTACCAATTACCAATTACCAATTACCAATTACTAGCAATTTGAGTGATATAATCTATGTCTGAGTGGATAGAAATCGGTAAAATTGTAGCAGCTCAAGGTTTGGACGGGGAAGTGCGAGTCTATCCCGATTCGGATTTCCCGGAAAGATTTATCGAACCGGGGAAGCGGTGGATTTTGCGCCCTAACAAAAGTGAACCGGAACCGATCGAGTTTTTGGGCGGTCGCTACATTCCGGGTAAAGGGCTGTATGCTGTAGAGGTAGAGGGTGTGGAAGACCGCGATAGTGCTGAGGCGCTGCGGGGCTGTAAGTTGTTTGTTGAAAAGACCGATCGACCTTACCTCGAATCTGATGAGTTTTACGTCCAAGATTTGATCGGTATGGAAGTTTTTAACCAGTTAACCGGGGAAATCCTAGGCAAGGTAAGTGATATTATTCCCGCAGGTAACGACCTTTTAGAAGTAGAAACGAATCTAACGCCGCCGGAAACTGTCGCCGCAGAATTAGAAAAGCCAAAACAGCCTGAAACTCCCAAAGCCAACGCTGACCCCAGAAATACCCGCAAACCACGGAAAATTCGCGTTAAAGAGCCTAAATCCACAAAAATATTGATTCCTTTTGTGGAAGAGATTGTGCCAGTTGTTGACTTAGAACAAGGCAGAATTGAAATTGTGCCTCCTCCTGGTTTATTGGAATAATATCATTTCTGGTCAAGCGACCGGATATGATAGAGCAATTCTAAATAAGTCGTAAATTTTTTACCCCACCCCAAACCTCCCCGCGGGTTCGGGGAGGGAGTAAGAAATTCACAAAGGATGCGAGGATTGCTATATTAGTTATTTAAAATTCCCCCTTCTCAATTCCCAATATTAATCATTTTCTCTATTTGTGTACCGCACTATCAAGTAACTGATTGAAAGGGCGAAAATTGCCGTCGCCAAGCCAATCAAGTCGGCTGCTGTTTTCTTTTCTAGGTCAAGAATGATGATTTTTCGAGATACTGCTATCAAAGAAGTTACAATAACTAGCTCTACTTGAATTACGTGCTTTTTCAGATAAGCTGTAATATTTTCCAATATTTCCAGAGCAATTAAAACATTTAAAAACAACCCAAATATGACAAACAAGGTGTCTTTTAACAAATTATCACTGTGGTTTACCAATTCTTTTGCTAAAAAAATCAGCAAATCGCAAACGCTGAGGAGAATTACCCAAATCATCGCCAGTGATAAAATTTTCGATATTGCTACTTCTACACTTTCTGTGAAATGCAGAAAGTGTTCATCATTGCCAAACTTAGAAATTTGCCTAAATATTTTTTTCAGCATACCAGTGATTTAGTCATCTTTCTTGATGATTCTGTCATTGTTCGGTACACTTTGCAAGCGCAAAACTCGGTGAGTGTTTGGTTTCACGGCGGCAACCCGTTGCTGGGGAAGGAGGCTCTCTCTGCCTGTTATATTTTATAGTTTTTTGGGTCAGCTAGGAATCGATCGCACGCGAGCGAACTCCTGATTAATAATTTTTGCCATAAGAAATCCTCAAACTATTGCCTAGCAACATTTTGAGGACTTCAATGCGCGGTGCGCTCAGAGAAATAACTATCTATTCTCAACAAAGAATGATTGTTTACTCCCTGATTGCTCCGACGCCATACACAAGCGAGCTAAAAATTTAGCTGGAGTGGTTTAGTAACGACGAGAAGAGCGGTCGTTGTTGCCCCAGTTACCGCTGTTAGAAGAACCACGTTCTTCACGAGGTTTAGCCTTATTGACCTTGAGGTCGCGACCCATCCACTCAGCACCGTCAAGAGCCTCAATGGCTGCGGTTTCTTCGGCTTCTGTAGACATTTCTACAAAAGCGAAGCCACGCATCCGACCTGTTTCGCGGTCAGCAGGCAATTGAATGCGCTTTACTGTACCGTACTCTCCAAAAGTTTGGCTGAGGTGCTCCTGCGTTACTTCGTAGGATAAATTGCCGACATAGATTGACATTGAACATTCTCCAGAATCAGAGGGTGTAGAGATTTAAATCCGGAGGAACGCCGATCGAACGAACTGTACTGCCGAAAATAAAGCCTTGTAAAAAGATCATAGCACCTATGGGTGCAAACTGCAATTGTCTGACTCAATTAATTTAAAACAAGCCAGAAAGCATTCGCCAGAAGGCATTCTGCCGAAGGAAAAACTCCCAATCAAGAAGGAACAACTCAGAATAAATAAATTTAATTTTCCTTATTCCCGGGCTCTGCCGGGGAAACGCAGTTTTTAGGCTGCGTAATGGCATAACGATTTTAGGTTTTAGATCTGGGATTTGCGATTTAAGATTTATGTGTAGGGTATCTCCGGGTTCAAATTTGCTTGATCCAGAGAGGTTGTTACCCCAAAAACGGATACAAGCCCCGGACTCCTGTCGGGAAGAGTGCAAAATTTTCGACTTTTCGACAAGCTCAGGGCAACGCTCTGGTTCAAGATCCCAGATTCATGTGTGGAGTACATCTCCAATAGTTCGACTGAGCGTGATTGACTGAGCGCTCGCCGAACGTCAACCAAGTTCCTCCTCATCTAACCCGGATCTTCCCGCTCGTTCTGCGGTGATTTGTAACATTCCGTAGTTGGAGGCCAGCTCAAGAAGTGACGGCAAGGGTGGATTTTGCCCAATTAAATTCCCCAACTTCTGCTGCAACTTCTGCGACAACTTCCGCCGCAGTTTCTGCCCCAACCAGCACCAAGTGCACCGCACAAGCTTTTAACTCAGGCTGTTTGGAATCTGGACAGCTTGCAGCATGAGTCATGGCATTGGCTTCAGCACCTTCGGCCCACAGAGAACCCCAGTGCATGGGTACAAATAGCGTACCTGGGGCGATCGCCTTTGTGACTTTTGCCGGAAACTGCGCCTTGCCACGGCGCGATCGAACTTCCAGCAAATCTCCCTCCTTAATCTGCAATTGGGCAGCATCGCGGGGGTGAATTTCCAAAAACGGATCGGGGTGCAATTGATTAATTTTCTCTGTTCTACCCGTCCGCGTCATCGTGTGCCAGTGTCCGTAAAGTCTCCCTGTCGTCAACACAAACGGATAATTGGGATCGGGAGGTTCTGCCAGTCCCCGCGAGTGATAGGCCGAAAATCTTGCCCGCGCGTCAGGAGTGTGAAAACGCCTGTCAGTATACAGCCTTTTCGCTTCGTTTGCTGGATGCGGAGGCGCGTTTTCGGGACACGGCCACTGCTGGGGGCCTTCTTGGCGGATATATTCGTGGCTGAGTCCGGTCACATCGCAAGGCCTGCCCCTTGTCAACTGCACGAACTCTTTGTATACGTCAGCGCTGCTGTCGAAAGCAAAGTGTTCGGCAAAACCCAATCGGCGGCCGACTTCAGCGAAAATGCTCCAGTCGTCGCGGGCTTCCCCGGAGGGAGTGTCGAAACCGGGACAAAAGGTAACGCGGCGTTCGGAATTCGTCATTACTCCGGTTTTTTCGCTCCACTGCGTTGCCGGCAGCAGGATGTGAGCGTAGGCGGAGGTTTCAGTGGGATAGTAAGCTTCTTGATAAATAGTAAAGGGCGATCGCAGCAAAGCGGCTTTAGTGCGTTCCAAATCCGGCATACTCACCACCGGATTAGTAGCTGCAATCCACAGCAACTCGACATCGCCAGTTTCCAATCCCACAATCATGTCCCAAGCTGTGCGGCCCGGATTCGGGGAAATGCTTCCCGGTGCGATTCCCCAAAACTCCTCGACTTGGGTTCTGTGTTCAGCATTTTTCACAAAACGGTAGCCTGGGAGCAAGTGAGACAGTCCTCCGGCTTCCCGCCCTCCCATCGCGTTTGGCTGCCCGGTGAGGGAAAACGGGCCGCATCCCGGTTTGCCGATTTGACCGGTCATCAAGTGCAAATTAATCAGCGATCGCACCTTTGCCGTGCCTTCCGACGACTGATTTATTCCCATCGACCACAGAGACAAAACGCGCTGCGACTCTTCCCAGTAGTTTGCCGCCGTTTCTAACTCGCTGACAGTAATGCCGCAGCGCGAGGCTACAAAATCCGGCGTGTAGCTGCTAATAACCTCAGCAAAAGCTGAAAAATTCGCCGTGCATTCTTGAATAAACTCAGGATCTATTGCTTGCCTGCGTAACAGCAAATATGCAATTCCGTTAAGCAAATCTATATCCGTACCCGGTTTAATTGCTAAGTGCAAATCCGCCGCTTCAGCGGTCGGAGTCCGCCTTGGATCTACCACAATCATCTTGACATTTGGATGCTTTTTGTGGTATTTTGCTAATCGATTGAATACGATAGGATGGCATTCCGCTGTATTGCTGCCGATAATAAAAGCACAATCTGTTAATTCTAAATCGTCGTAACAGCAAGGCGGCCCGTCCGAGCCAAAGCTTTGAACGTATCCAGAGACTGCTGAAGACATACACAAGCGAGAATTAGCATCAAAATTATTAGTACCCAGACAACCTTTCATTAGTTTCTGGGCAATATAATAATCTTCTGTTGCGAATTGACCCGAACCGTAAACGCACAAAGCATCGGGGCCGCTGGTGCTGCGAATTGTTTGGATGCGGTTAACAATTGCATTGAGAGCTTCGTCCCAGCTAGCACGGCGGAAGGGTTGGTCGAGAGTATCTCGCATCATCGGATACAGTAGCCGATCGCTCCGAATGGACTCTGCTACGGTTGCTCCCTTAATACAAACCATGCCCTGACTCGATGGGTGATTGCGATCGCCCCGCACTTTCCAACTTTGTTTTTTGTCGGGAACAACTTCTAGACCGCAACCTACACCGCAGTATGGGCAAAGAGTTTTTATAGTTTCCATCTGGTGATTTTAGATGCTAATTTTTGAAAGCTAATGGGTAATTGGTAATTCGTCATTATAGTCGGAACTGAGGGCTCCTGCAAATAATGTGTTAATAATTACTAACTTACCGCAAAATGCTTCACAGCAACGGACAATACCCTGATTTAAAATTACCCGCTATCTTACTGAAGCTCGCGATCGATATCGCTTGTAGCCCCTTTCTCACTGCTCCTAAATTCCCCTCAAACAGAAATACTCTTGACCTAACTCTTGTCACCCCCAAGAATGGGGGCTAGGAGGAATTCTGGCCGATTTCAAACAGCGCCCAGGTACTACTTTTGACCTAGTTGTTGATAGCAATCTGAGATTTAGTGCGAGAGTATTATGTCGCCTACTTTCCTGATTTAACTTCAAATACGCCGCCGTTGCGGGGGCTAAAAGTTACTTGGAATTCAGCAGTTTTTTCAGCGCCTGCTGCAGCACCTGCAGGAGTTTGCAAAACCGGCAGAGGAGTTTCTTTGACGAAATCTTTAGCTGCTTTATTTGTGGGATCGAACTGTAGGATATCGCCGTTTTGTTTTACTTTGACCCGATAAGTCAAGCTTTCGGTAAATGTCGGAGTTGTTCTCCATTTTTGGTCGATTTGTGCATACAACTGCTTCCCGATCGCATCGAGTGCGGCTTGGTCAGAAATCTCTGATGTGGCAGTGGTGGCTGCATTGGGCGCGGTGGCACTGTTAGCGGTAGCAGACGAGGCCGCCGTCGCGGCAGCAGCGAGGGGTGCAGGGCTGGCAGCAGCAGCGAGGGGTGCAGGGCTGGCAGCAGCAGCGAGGGGTGCAGGGCTGGCATTCGGTGCGATCGAACTTGCTGCGATTTGCGGGCTGGGGGGAGAACTCACAACCGCCGTCGCAGTCGCCGCCTCCGGTGCAGTTTCTTCTAGTTTCGCTTGCTTTAGCTGGCTGGAAACAACAGACATATTGACGGCAGCTAAAGTAACCATTGCTACGAACCACGAGGCTGCCAGGATGCCACGTTTGATCGACGAAGCTTCTGGGGGTTCGGCAGCGTGAGACACAAAAGGTGCAGGTGCGATCGGCCTGTCAGCAACCGCAGGCTTTTTGCTAGCAGGTAATGGCATCGGCAGCGCGACGGCTTCTGTCTCCGAGTCCGTTGCTTCACCTTCTTCGTGGTGCGCGTAGCGAGAAAACAGGAACTCCAAAGCAAAGTTACGCAGTTCGTAGTATTTCGGGTCTTCCATAATCCGCGCCCGGTTGCGGGGACGGCTGAACGGAACGTGCACATCTTCGCCGATGGAAGCTGCTGGCCCGTTGGTCATCATCACGATGCGATCGGCTAAAAACAAAGCCTCATCAATATCGTGAGTAATCATAATGACGGTAATTTTTTCCTTCCGCCAAATTTTCAGCAATTCTTCCTGCAACTCTTCTCGGGTAATCGGGTCTAGAGCTCCGAAAGGTTCATCCAAAATCAACAGTTTGGGACGAGTTGCCAGAGCTCTGGCGATCGCCACCCGCTGTTTCATCCCCCCGGACAATTGGCCCGGTCTTTTGTTACAAGCTTCCGTCAGCCCCACTAATTCCAAGTGTTCCTTGACGATCGTATTGTGTTCGTCTGCGGACTTTTCCGGGTAAACATTTTCAACGCCGAGGTGAATATTTTCAGTAGCAGTCAGCCACGGTAGTAGCGAGTAGTTTTGAAATACCACCATGCGATCGGGGCCTGGTTCAGTAATCCGCGCACCTTCAAGAGCAACTTCTCCGTTTGTCGGCCCGTTGAATCCCGCAATCATATTCAGCAAAGTTGATTTGCCGCAGCCAGAGTGACCGATCAAACAAATAAATTCGCCTTCATTAATAGTCAGATTTACACCGTCGAGAATCACGAAAGGTTTTTCAGGCTCTTTCAGATTATCGTAGACTTTCGATACGTCTTTAATAGTCAGAAACCCGGGTTTTTCTGTCTGAATCTTAGTTGTTTGGGGAGTTTTGAGAGTTTGCATATTTTCAGGATTGGCTTTTTGGTTTGGGGGATTAGACATGAGAATTTCGGATTGAAAATTTGTAATTAGGGAGTTAGGAAGCGGGAAATGCGGAGTCTTGTTTCCTGATTCCTTGCTCCTCATTCCCTCTTCCTATTTGTGGGTTATGCAGCAGGGATTTTGATGGAACACTGACTGCCTATTTGTTCAATTAAGATTTCTTCAATGCGGACGCCGCGCTTGATTTTGACATTGTGAAGATAGTCGATCGGGTCGTCGAGATTAAACACAGTGCCGTCAAATAGCTCGATCGTCCGGCGATCTCTGGCAATATCCGGCAAACCCAATTCGCGCACTGCTTGACCAAAAACATCGGGCCGCAAAACTCGATCGACCACTTCCACCCAGTTTTTCGGGAACGGGATCAGTCCCCACCGAGCCATCTGCGCCATCACCCACACCATTTCTAGGCGGTCTGGAAAATTGGTTTTGTCAACAGAGAACTGGTTGAAATTGTAGAGCATTTCTGGTTCTGCCTCCGTACCGGAGTTGTACGGATCGATGAACCCTGGACGGATGTCTTTCGGATCTGCGCCGATGTATTGTTCTTGGCTAATCAATCCTAGGACTTCTTCGCGGTTGCGCCGGTCATCGCAGTATTCGCAGGCTTCCAAAAGCGCTTTGACGAGGGCGAGGTGGGTTTGAGGATATTTCTGAGCCCAATCTTCGCTAACACCGAGAACTTTTTCGATGTGTCCGGGCAGAATATCCAGGGAACGGGCCATAACAAAACCCGTACCGCTGTTGACTGCGTGGGAGTTCCAGGGGTCGCCTGAACAGTAACCGTCAATGTTGCCTGCTTTTAAATTCGATACCATCTGCGGGGGCGGAATCACGGTCAAGCCCACGTCGAGGTCGGGGTCAATGCCGCCGGCGGCCAGCCAGTAGCGGAACAGCAGATTGTGCATGGAGGCGGAGTGTACCATGCCCAAGGTGTGAACTTTATCGGGACTCTTGGCGATCGCAGCTTTGAAATCCTTTAATGTCCGAATGCCTTGTTTGTAAAGGTCTTTGCTGAAAACAATTGAATTGCCGTTGCGGGACAGGGTGAGGGCGCTACAGACGGGTACAGGGGCTTGACCGTCCATGCCCAACAGCATGGCGATCGGCATTCCTGCGACCATTTGCGCTGCGTCCAGCCGTCCTTCGGCGACTCCTTGGGCGATCGCTTTCCAGCCCGGTTCGCGGCTGAGAGTAACTTCTTCCAAGCCGTGGGCTTTGAAGAATCCTTTTTCTTTGGCTACTACTAAGGGGGCGCAGTCGGTGAGGGGAATAAAGCCGATGTCGAGGTTGATTTTTTCCAGACCGTTGCGGGCGATGACAGCGGGTTGTTGTTTGGCCCGGCGCTGTTTGACCCGCTTTTGCTGGTTGAGGAAGTAAACCATTTCGTTACGCAGTGCGTAGTAACTCGGATGGTTGACAACTTCCATGCGTTTGCGGGGGCGGGGAATGTTCACTTCGAGGATTTGCCCGATTTGGGCTTCCGGGCCGTTGGTGAGCATCACAATGCGATCGCTCAGTAATAAAGCCTCATCCACGTCGTGAGTTACCATCACGCTGGTGACTTTGCTTTCCTCGCAAATTTTCATCAACTGGTCTTGCAAACCGCCGCGAGTTAAAGCATCTAGGGCGCCGAAGGGTTCGTCTAACAGCAGCAATTTCGGGCGAATCGCCAGGGCGCGGGCGATCGCAACTCTTTGTTTCATCCCCCCAGAAATTTCCCCCGGGCGTTTGTCGGCGGCGTGCCCGAGTCCGACCAATTTAATGTGGTGTTCGATCACCAACTCGCGATCTTCTTGAGAGTTACCGCTGTAAATTTCATTTACTGCTAGGGCGATATTTTCGCGCACCGTCAGCCAAGGTAGCAGCGAGTAATTTTGAAACACCACCATTCTGTCGGGGCCTGGATCGCGGACTTCGCGTCCTTCTAAAGTAATCCCGCCCTGACTTGCTTTGTCGAGGCCGGCGATGATATTTAGCAGCGTAGATTTGCCGCAGCCAGAGTGCCCAATTAAGGTGATGAATTCTCCTTTTTTAATTTTCAGTTCGATATTTTTAAGAGCGATGTATTGCTCTCCATTGGGCAAGTTAAATACGCGGTCAACGTGGTCTACTTCAACAAATACTGACATGGCTATTTTAGGTTAGTTTGTAATTTCTAGATTAATTCAATGTAGGGTGCGACCGGGCGCACCTTACTCTGTTCGCACTCTGGGTGCGCCGGGCCGCGCACCTTACCTTGTGTTAGTCAACAGTCAACTGTTAACTGTTAACCCAATTTTATTTCTGTTCTTCTGGAACAACTTTGGACGCGATGAAACCAACGATTCTGTCTAAAATTAAACCGACAATTCCTACATAAAGCACTGCTAGAATCACTGCGCTGAGTCTAGAACTGTTGTAAGCGTCCCAGATGAAGAACCCGATGCCGACGCCGCCGACTAACATTTCCGCAGCTACGATCGCCAGCCAAGACAAACCGATGCCAATTCTCAAGCCAGTGAAGATGTAAGGAACAGAAGAGGGAAGCAGGATTTTCCAGAAGTATTTTTGGTTAGGGAGGCGCAAGACGCGGGCGACGTTTCTGTAGTCTTGAGGTATTTGTTGAACGCCTACTGTGGTGTTAATTAGAATCGGCCAAATTGCTGTAATTAAGATTACGAAAAGTGCTGATACCTCGTTAGCTTTTACCCCCATGCCTTCAAAGGGATTGAACTGTTGAAATACTGCCAGGGCGATCGGCAGCCAAGCCAGGGGCGGGATAGTTCTGAATACTTGAAACAGCGGGTCTAAAGCATCGAACATTAGGGAGTTTGTGCCGATCAGGATTCCCAAACTGATGCCGAGAACTGCTGCCAAAGTAAAGCCGATCGCCACCCGCTGCAAGCTCGCCAAAAGTTGCCAGAACAAGCCTTTGTCTGTACCGCCGTTGTCGAAGAAAGGATTAATAATCAGATTCCAGCTTTCTTGGACAGTTTTGATTGGTCCTGGCAAGCTCGACTCTGGACTGTTGCAGAGGATTTGCCAGATTATCAGCAGAACTGCGATCGCAACTAGCGGGCGGATAATTTTTCGGCGGTTTTTTTGAACCTGATCCAGAACGAAATTTACTGGATTTTTGCTTTTAGAAACAGCGAGGTTTGTTGCCATTTTTCTTTTTGCAGTATTGTGAATAATCGATTATTTGTAGATACTTTGAAGGGAGCACCGTGTCTGGGGTGGGTTGAGTTAGGAAACCCTCCGTTTCACTCTACCCAACTCCACTCACTTTTAAAACTGGTCAACTGTCAACTGTCAACTGTCAACTGTCAACTGTCAACTGTTCACTAATTATGCTTTTTTGATTGCCAGACTCTTCAGATATTCTTCTGGTTTTTCTGGGTCAAACTTCACACCGTCAAAGAAGGTTTCTACACCGCGAGAAGTGGTAGTAGGAATTTGGGCTGCGGGCACGCCAAGTGCTGTCGCTGCTGCTTTCCAAATATCTTCGCGGTTAACTTTATCAACCGTGGCTTTGATGTCGGTAGTTGCCGGGATATAACCCCAGCGAATATTTTCAGCGACAAACCAAGCATCGTGACTCTTGTAGGGATAAGAAGCATTATCCGCCCAAAATTTCATTGCCACAGGGCTGGCAGCTTCAATGCGGCCGGTACCGTAGTCAATTTGAGCTTTAGAGCGACCGATAATATCTGCTACTGGAACTTTTAACCACCTATCTTGAGAGATGATTTGGCACATTTCATCGCGATTTTCTAGCTTTCCGCACCACTGCTGGGCTTCCAGTACGGCCATTGTAATTGCTTTTGCAGCTTTGGGGTTTTTGTCAACCCAATCTGCTCTTAAACCTAAAGCTTTTTCAGGATGATCTTTCCAAAGTTCTCCAGTTATTAAGGCGGTGTATCCTACCTGTTGAGAAACTAGCTGAGCATTCCAAGGTTCGCCTACGCAAAATGCTTCCATGCTGCCAGATTTCATGTTCGCTACCATTTGGGGCGGCGGTATGGGAATCACGGAAACATCTGTATCTGGATTAATACCGCCGGCTGCTAGCCAGTAGCGTAGCCACAAGTCGTGGGTGCCGCCAGGAAAAGTCATAGCAACAGGAAGGTTTTGGTTGCCAAAAGCTGCTTTCAGGGGTGCGCTGTCTGTACCTACTTTTAAATCGAGGTATTTTTTGCTGAGCGAAATTGCCTGACCGTTAGTATTTAACCGGGCGAGAATGTACATCGGCACTGGCTGATTGCCTTTGGTAATAGTGCCTAATGTCATTTGGTAAGGCATCGGGGATAAGATGTGGGCCCCGTCAATGCCGCCTTTGTCGGAACCGAGTTCTAAGTTGTCGCGCGTCACCGGCCAAGATGCTTGTTTGGTAACTTGTACGTCTTTCATGCCGTACTTGGCAAATAACCCTTTTTCTAGGGCGATGATTAAGGGTGCTGCGTCGGTGAGGGCGATGAATCCGAGTTTGGCTGCGGTAACTTCTGGGGCGTCGGCGGGGTTGATGTTGACTGCTGGGGTGGCGCTGGGCGAAGCGCCGCCGGGTGTGGCGTTAGATGTGGTGGGACCGGAACTGCAACCGTGGGCTAGGAGGGTGCCGGCTGCTGTTGCTCCAGCGGTGATGATGAATTTTCTTCTAGAAAGGTTGCTCATTTGTCTTGAATTGTTGTTGTACTTTGAGATGGTGGAAATGTGAGATTTGATATCAATTCCGGTTGCACCGGAATGATTGTTGACTGTTGACTGTTGACTGTTGACCGTGAAATGGCACCATCTGGTTTTTCCCGATCGCATTTCCCAATGTCAGATTAGGCGTCGATCGACACTTTGCCGATCGCCCGCGCACTGCAAGTTAAAATGAACCCTGGTTCTAAGTCGGCGGCCGCGTCTGGTTTGCTGTCGTAGACTGTTTGGCCTTCTAGGAGTTTCTGCTGGCAAGTGCCACAGCTTCCCGACCGGCAATTGCTGTCGAGCTCGACTCCCGCCCGTTCAGCAACGTCAAGGATAAATTCATCTTCGCTGCAAGCAACTTCTTTGCCCGATCGAGCGAAAATGACAGTAGATGTCTGAGGTTTGGCTGCCGAGACTGCTGTTTCGCCCTCCTCAACCGTCAATTGCAGTTGCCGATTCAGCAAAGCTACATCCCCTGTAATCTCTTTGGGAACGGCCCCGAAGTTATCGACTAACAGTTGGCGCAGCACTGGTTTGAGGTCTTCGCAAGGGATGCCTTTTTGGACGCAAGCACCCAAATGAGCGTCTTTGCCAACTGTGCCTCCCATGTAAATGTCTACACCTTCGAGGGTTTTGCCGTTCTTGCGAACTTTTGTTCCCATCAAACCAATGTCTGCTACCTGGGGTTGAGCGCAGGAATTGGGGCAACCAGTCCAGTGAATTCTGACAGGTTTGGGAACTGAAAGTTCGGCTTCGAGTTCCTCAATCATTGCCACGGATCGGCTTTTGGTTTCGATGAGGGCGAAGTTGCAAAACTTGGCGCCGGTGCAGGAAACCAAGGCTCGCATCAGCGGTGCGGGATCGATGGAAAAACGCTGCAACAGCGGTTCTTTGACCAGTGATTCAATCCGCGATTCGGGAACGTTGGGAATAATCACGTTTTCTTCGACGGTGAGCCTGAGCTCGCCGCTGCCGTAAACCTCGGCGATTCTGGCCAAATCGAACAAATCAGATGCCTGCAGCCGTCCGACTGGAACGTGCAACCCTACATAGTTGAGCCCTGATTGTTTTTGGGGGTAGATGCCGATGTGGTCGCGTTTGTCCCAGGTGATTTCATCTTTGGGCGCGGCGGCGGGCAAAGTGCGCCCTAATTCTTGTTCGACTTCGACTCGGAATTGTTCGATTCCGAGTTCGTCAATCAGCCACATCAGCCGCGATTTTTGGCGGTTTGCTCTTGGGCCTTGATCGCGAAACACAGTTAAAATTGCTTTGCACAAATCTACAACGTCGCTGGGACTTGCCCAGGCCTTGAGAGGAATTGCAGCTTCGCAGCGTTTGGCGGAGAAGAAGCCGCCGACTAAAACGTTAAAGCCGATGGTGCCGTCTTTGTAAGCGGGTACGAAGGCGATGTCGTTGATTTCTGCGTGGACTGAGTTGTCGCGGCAGCCTGCGATCGCAATATTAAACTTTCTCGGCAAATTTGAAAACGCGGGGTTGCCTTCGCCGCTGTTCGTAATCATGTCTTGGACTTGGTTCGCCAGTTCCCGCGTATCTATCAGTTCGTCGGCGTCCAGACCCGCGACTGGGGAACCCGTAATATTACGTACATTGTCCATGCCAGACTGGATGCTGGTCATGCCCGCTTCTTTGAGGCGACGGAAGATGTCGGGTACGTCTTCGATGCGAATTCCGCGCAATTGCAGGTTTTGTCTGGTGGTGATGTCGGCGCTGCCGTCGTCGCCGTAGCGTTGGACGATTTCTGCTAGCGTTCTGGTTTGATTGCTAGTAATGATGCCGTTGGGCAAGCGCAGCCGCATCATGAATTTGCCTGGAGTTACTGGCCGAAAGAAGATGCCGAGCCATTTGAGGCGGTGCTCGCGATCGATTTCGTCCATTGCTTCCCAGCCGATTGCGGCGAAGTGGTCGAGTTCGGCTTTTAATGCTAAGCCATCTTTTTCTGCTTTGAGTTTTTCAAACTTGTTCAGGCTGGCTTGGGCTTTGGGTTCTACTGTTTGGGTCATCGGTTTACCCTCGCTGCTGGCTGGTGTGGGGAGGTATTGACTTGGAGCATAAAGTGTGTGTTTCCTGCTAACCTTAGTGACTGTATGGATTTAAAACTGTATATTTAGTTACTAGATGGAATTTCTTTTAAGCATGGTTGGTCTTCTGTAAACTTGAGCTTTACTGGGCGCTGGCTCGAACGTCGCCAAACTATTTATGGTTATAGTTGCTACCGATGATTCGGTCGATCGCTGCGTTTCGATGCACCTTAGTTATGAGCTAATGTAAAGCTCACGATTGTAAATATTCGTAGCTATTTTTACAAAATATTGAGTTTTATGAATATTTCGCATAATGCCTATGCGTTTTATACATGGGAAATGGGTAAAGACACCCACAAAACCGAAAAATCTCTCTAAATCTTTAGATTTAGGAGGGGAGAGGGGGAAATTGGAATATCTAAGATTAATGTTGTGAGTGCGATCGCAGACTTAAAACCAGATCGTCACAACATTAGAGCGGTCGCTGTCACACAGTTTGCCTCAAAACATCACCTTGTGTGCTATACCAGTGTCACTATTAATTTTCGGAGAACGAGAGATGATCTAAGTATCGAATTCAGGGAACGTCTCATGCTTTTAGTTCAACTTATCCCCGGCGCTATTTCCGAAATGCTTGCCTCTGTTACGGAGACGGGCTGTTTGACTTTAGCCGATCGCTACGGCTTGATGGCCGCTGTTTTGGACGACTCTCTCGACGAGGAATACAGACATTCGATCAACCGCCTGCTGCGTTCTGTGATCAAGGGAAGAGTCAAGATAGTCAACGAACTGTCGGCGATATGTTAACAGCATTTAAAAATTTGATTGATTTATGCAGCGCTGCAAGTGCAGAAACCACCGCCTGAGTTAGAAGGAACCCACGATGCCTGCAGCGGATGTAGGGCAGGAATTTGCTTGACTGTTTTCAAAACCTGATCTATCCTCGCCGTCTGGACTTTTTGTGATTTTCCAAATATTTAATTTTGCGAGATTGTTTCACTTCCCTTTACCGCGAATTAATCTTAATTTACTATTTATTTACCGATTAGTTGTTTTTTTACAGATCTAGTTGAAATTACGTAATTGCCAGAAAAAATCTTTACCAAAACTTTAACAAATTCTGCCGGAATCTATGATTTACTAAAAATTAAAAATAGTCGATCGACAGACTTGATTTTTTAACACTCATTCATCAGGGAACTTTCTATGAATTCCACTACTAAAAAGAGCATTCACTGGACTTGCTCAGCGGCTGTTTTCTGTGCCATTATGGCACTACACCCACCACAGGCTACAGCAGCAACCCTATCTAACGGCTGGAATTATGCGATCGATTCCTTCAACGACGGCGTGACAGGGCCCCAAGTCGGCGGCGGAGAATTTGAATTTTACGGCATCGCCATCAAAGAAACATCAGATACAGCTTTCATCGCCATCAACTCCAATCTAAGTTTAGCAGGATATGCCGACCCACTAGCTCAAAGAGGCAACATCAACTACGGCGATTTATTCTTCAATTTTTCCGGTCAAAACTTCAATACAGCTAATGCAAACGGCAGCTTGTTTGGTATCCGCTTTGCAGCCGGAAATGACTCCGGCGTGGCTACAACAGGTGTTTACAAAGATGTTACAGCTAAAAACGTCACCCAAACTAACTCTGGCTTTAGCAATTTAAATCAATTCAATACGGTAGTTGCATCTGAAGGCGGAACCCCATCAATGGGCGATTTAGCGGCCACAGACCCCTACTTTGAACAAACAGGTGACGGGACGGTTCTCAACTCAATTGCTACTGGTACAAAAGTAGGAGAAATCAATTTTTTAACGCCAGCCACTTTGAGCGCCCTCGGTCTTAATTTCGCTCAGTTTAATGCAGTAGGTTCTCAAACAATCGGATTCAGTTTCAATAAATCCTCAATGCCTTCGGGGAACTATATTGCTAACTTTTTGGCCGAGTGCGCTAATGATGCGATCGCCATTAAAGGCTCTTTTGAACAAGGTTCTGCTGAACCAGTACCAGAACCTGCTACTATCTTCGGTACTTTAGCCGGATTTGGGATTCTAGGTATTGGTGCAGCGAAACGCAAAATTAAGCACAAAATTAGCTGAAATGGATTTTAGGTCGATCCCCGTAGGGACACGGCATTGCCGTGTCCTGCACTTCATAAACTCCTCTAAGCTAGATTGAAATTAGCAGCATTAATCAGGCTGCCAGACACCCCATTCAGAGAGGCTAAAATTTCACCGGTTGCTGACAAACGGATGAAAGTTGAACTGTTTTCTTGAGTAATTGACAGTTGGGAGAAAGTGAGATTGTTTGCGAGTATTAGCAAATCTTTGCCCTCCTCAAAATCCAAGATAGTATCGATGCCAGAATTAGCAGATAGCAAGAATTTATCATTGCCATCACCTCCAGTCAAAATATCACTTCCCAAACCGCCAGTCAGCAAATCATCACCGTTACCACCCAGCAGAATATCGTTGCCATCGCCACCATTCAAAATGTCAGCACCCTGGCCGCCAAACAAGGCATCATCACCGCTACCTCCCAGCATAATATCATTACCTTTGCCGCCGAAAAGAGAGTCATTGCCGATCGCACCGTCGAGGTAATCATTGCCCCTCATGCCCATCAAAACATCATTTCCGCTGCCACCAGTCAGGATATCGTCGCCGTTTGTACCGAGAATGCGATCGGGGGAATTGCTGCCCAAATCCGCATCGCCGGTGACAACAGGAGTCGCAATCCCACCAGGTAATGTCACAGCTTGAATTTGGGTGTCTAAAGCAGCACCAGTATTCTCAGTAACTACCAGGGAAATTGTCTTAGTTCCCGCAGTTACTTCCTTTAAGTCTTGAGTAGTTGCGCCCAAAGCTACTTTTTGGACGCGGGCGACTGCTTCAGGAATGGATGTGACTGTTGTGCTGGAGACAGCGGCATCAATGCGTTGATTGGCTGTTGCCATTACAGTCGCAGCTTGCGAGGTAATTTGGGTGAATTTTTGACTGTTGAAACTGGGATCAATTTGCTTGATTTTAGCAGCAGCTTGCTGAATAATTGGCTCTAAGTCGGCTGCATTGCTGAGGTTTAAAACAGTGCCGGATTGAACTCGACTCGTAATTGAACTGACAACAGCCTTGACAATATCGCTAGTTAATGCACTAGAAGCACCGTCAATCAAAGCGCTAGTTTGAGTGATGAAATTTTGGACTTTCACCATTGCGGATAAAGTTGCGATACCGCCCGGTTGGTTGTTGTTGGTAGCTGCGATCGGATCTAAGCTAGTCAGGTCAATATTAGTGGGGATGGAAAGGGCCGTTTTGACTAAAAATTGTGCTTCTGCTGGTCCAATTCCTTTGTCGGTCAAGTCGGAAACTAAGCTGGTTAGGAGGGTGACAACTGTGGAATCTGATGGTGCGGTGACTGGTGTTTCTAGGGGTAAACCTGTGGCGGTGTCGGTGCCACCAACAGCAACTAAATTGCCTTTACCTGAGTCAATTTCCCCGTTTTGATTGTTGTTGAAAGTCTCGAAGGGGAGATTGAGATTAAATTCACCGTTAGAGTCAGTAGTAGTGGATGGTTCGCCGGCATCGAGGACACCGTTTTTGTTGACATCTAAGAAAACAGTAGCCTCGGCAATGTAACCGTCGATAACCCGGCCGTTTCGGGATTTCGTTACTTTGATTATCTGGCTGGAACTCGCACCATAAGGGTCTATTGCTGTTAATTTCGCGTTGAAGGATTGCCAGTTGCTTGGGGGAGTTCCGGTGAACTTAATGCTGTTTGTGGCAGAGTCAAACGAGAATCCCAGCCAACTGCTGTTCGGATTGCTCTGTAATAAGCTGCCATCAGGCAGGGTTAGTGTGTAGGTGAGTAGGTCGCCATCCGGGTCTATGTAGACGTTAGGAATGTCCAGATCGAAAGGAGTGTAACGAGAGCGCAGGCGAATATTCTCGTCTGGAGGACGATTGGTCGGTGTTGGTGGTGTGACTGGTGTTGGTGGTGTTGGTGGTGTTAGTGGCGTTGGTGTTGGCGTTGGTGTGACTGGTGTTGGTGGTGTTGGTGGCGTTGGTGTTGGCGTTGGTGTGACTGGTGTTGGTGGTGTTGGTGGTGTTGGTGGCGTTGGTGTTGGCGTTGGCGTGACTGGTGTTGGTGGTGTTGGTGGTGTTGGTGGTTCTGGTGTTGGCGTTGGTGTTGGCGTTGGTGGTTCTGGTGTTGGCGTTGGTGTTGGCGTTGGTGGTTCTGGTGTTGGCGTTGGAATTGGCGTTGGAATTGGCGTTGGCGTGACTGGTGTTGGTGTCGGTGTCGGCGTCGGTGCAGTGTAGTTAATAATAGTTGTGGTAGCGGTATCAGCGGTAATTATCGGTGTTACCGCTGCGATACCTGTGGGATCTGACAGGGTGACGGTAATAGTTTCATCGGGTTCAACCGTGGTGTCGCCTAACACATCTAGAGTGATGGTTTTTGATGTTTCACCTGTCACAAAATTAATCGTGCCAGTAGCAGTTTTTGCCCCAGAAGTGCCGCCGATATTGTTATAATCGCTGCCGTTGGTAGCTGTTCCTGCGATCGCATATTTGACGCTACTTGCCCCGTTAGTGACGTTGCCACGAGTCACAGTGAAAATTAGAGGTTTTTTGCCGCTATTACCTTCGTCAATGGTGACACCATTCGTGTCAATGGCATAAGCAACAGAAACTCGATCTGAAATAGTTAGAGTTGTTTTATTTGTAGATCCGGCAATGCCACCAGTAATTGTACCAAGGTTGAAAATTACTGTTTCGGGGTTTTCAGAGATATTGTCAGACTTGATAGTAACTGCAATATTTTTGGTGAGTGCGTCATCTGTTGCACCTGCGGGGAAGGTAATCGAAGTAGGGGAAAAGGTGTAGTCTGAATTTTCGGTGGCTGTGCTAGTGGGATCGAGGAGAATTGGCACAACTACATCGTTTAAGGGAGTGCCACCGGTGATGTTGACGGGAATATTAACTACTGTGTCTGTTGTTCCTTCCACACCGCTGTAAGTGGCCGCACCAAAATTAACTGTATTCGATGTATTCAGCAGAATCGAGACAGTTTGACCGGAAGCCGTAGCTATATCCAACTTACCGTCAGCATTAAAATCTCTCGCAACCGCAAAAGCAATATAACCATCAGTGTTCGGGGCCTTCGGGAGCGTAAAGTTGCTGAGAGTACCAAATTTACCCGTACCATCTCCTGACAAGACTGAAAGTTCCTGCTGCACGTAGTTAGACGTGGCTAAATCGAGTTTGCCATCGCCACTAAAATCCCCTGCAACCACAGATTCGGGACCTCCAAATAGATAAGGTGTGACACTAAAGTTGTTAGCAGTATCAAAATTACCCGTACCATCTCCCAAAAAGACAGAGACAGATCGATCTAAGCTGTTATTGGCGGCGATATCGAGTTTGCCGTCGCCATTAAAGTCGCCTGTAACGACAGTGCGAAACTCACTCCCTGCGGCAAGGTTAACGGGGGAGTTAAGGTTAACGGGGGAGTTAAAGTTGCCTTTACCATCTCCTAAGAAAACGGAGATGTTATTAGTCTTTTCATAGTTCGACGTGACTAAATCGAGTTTGCCGTCGCCGTTAAAGTCGGCTGTGGCAACACTATACTTGCGTGCTTGTGTGTTAATCTTAACGGGATTGCCAAAGCTACCAGTACCGTCTCCCAAAAGTATTGAAATGAAGTTATCGCGGTCAGGAGTTGTGGCTAAATCTAACTTGCCATCTCCATTAAAGTCACCGGTTGCGATCGAAGCATGATCTATATTTTCACCGAAGTTGGTAGGATCGCCAAAACTGCCAGTACCTGTCCCCAGCCGGATGGAAACGAAATTGCCGTTACCTTGTGTATCCTTACGATTCGCTACAGCTAAATCGAGTTTGCCGTCGCCATTAAAGTCGCCCACTGCAACGCCAGTGGGATTCTCCTTACCTGCTGGCTTAAGTAAGCTGATAGGAGTAGCAAAGCTGCCCGTAGTGCCCGTCCCCAACAATATGGAAATATCTCTTGGGAAGAAGCGATCCTGCTTACCTGTCACTACTAAGTCGAGGAAACCGTCACCATTAAGGTCGCCCGTATCAATGTCTCCAGCATTTGGTACACTATAGTTTCTGGCTTCACTGAAGGTGGCAAGGACGTGGCTGTATGTTGCTAGAACTTCAGGCCGAAATGCTAAAGAGGCTGCTATTTTCCCGGTTGTGACTTCTAGTTCCCAGTCGCCGCCTTTTGCTGCACTTCCGGTGAGGTTTTTGGAGGCGGCAACGTTGGTATTTGTGAGTTGGGCGATGCGCTGGATGAAGGTGAAGGATGTCAATGCGACATTGCAACCGTAAATCAGAATGTCCGCACCCAGATTTAAAGCGCTTCCCCACTGCTGAAATTGCTTGGAATAAGTTTCCAGATTGTCAGAACACAATCTGGTTTGGCCCAGTTGCAAGCTGCCCGGAGCACCGTGAGAAACGATGTGAATGCTATCTATATTGCTGCGATCGCCCAAAACTTCGGTAATTTGCTCGATCGCATCCCTGTTCCCATCCAAAATTACTACTTCCGTACCCGGTTTTACTCCGGCAATCAAACTTTGATAATCTTCAACTTGAGAATCGATAAAGGCGATCGCACTTCTTGAAACTTGACAATTAAAATTTGGCATCACACCACCTAATTCCTGGTTTAAAAAAGACTTAAAATTTGTTGTATCAACCATAAGGCTTGATTGCATAAAACTCTGTAAAGATTTGATAAAGATGTATTGATAAATAGTCCCTCGATCGACCTTGGGAGTGCCAAGAGTGCCTCCCCACCGCCCACGAGGGCAACCGCAGGGGGATTGCCCCTACAAAAAATGGGGGGATATGCAAATCGGGTCGATCGGACTTTCTACCGTATTGCTATTAAATCAGGTGACTATTTGAGAACTTGAGTGAGTTCTCATCGACTTCTCATCGACTTTTGATTAGATCGGGTAAAATTTGTACCAACCCTAACATTTTTTTCAGAAATTTATGTAAATTTTTACCCATAAAAATAGCTCAAATTATTAAGTAATATTGATTGCGGGCGATCGAGACTGCGATACAAACGATATATCTAATAGAGGTAGGGACACGGCATTGCCGTGTCCCTACGGGGATATTGATACTACCTATAAACCTGCAATCTGCTGTAAATTGACACAAATGCACTGCCAACCCTAGCCGGATCGACAGTCGCAATCTCGATCGCACCTAAAAAGCTTATGGATAGATAAAATGTGCCCAAACATTCCCATCTGGCCCAGCAACTTGATTGACGTAACTGTACGGATACATCAACTTTCTCCCCTCAGTATCGCTGTAACCGGTGAGTGCATCTCCCCAAGGATCTTGCACGATATAACCCTGAGAATTGTAGCCAATTACAGTAAGAATGTGACCGGCAGCAGTAAAATCTCCTGCTAAAACTACTGGCCGCCGATTCAGCAATTCCGATCGCACCTGGGCCCATGTGCGAGTCGTACTAAAACTCGTCTTAAACCCGTAGGCCTGAATCAGCGCCGAAAGCACGTTGTGATCGGTTTGAGAACCCTGGCCGGCATAATCGAAACACCACTGCAACAACTCATCCTCCAATTGTCCGCCCCACTCAGAACGAAGGCCATAATAATAAAGCACCATGGCGATCGCAGTTACGTTGCAAGTAGACCAGTCAAAACGCGGATTGTCCCGCTGCGAAAAATACGGCACGTTCAATTCCACATTGTTCGGAACCGGATCGAAAATTTTATCTCCCCGCTTGAACTGCACAAAACTAGGAAAAACATAACCTGTATTGCCCAAATTCGGCAGTTCTTCAGTCAAAGCAACTTTCAGGTGATTACCTTCCACACCGTAGCTTTGCACGCCGTAAACTCGACCTAAAGGCAGCGTAGTTCTCTCCGTAGAGGGCAGGCTAGCAGAATCTATCGGCCGTTTTTTAAAGACAGTTGCTTGCAGGATTGTCATTGTCAAAGCACCGGGGTCAAAGGGAACTTCTTTGCCGTCTTTTTTAATTTTAACGTCCTGCCAATAAATAAATCCGATCTTGCCAAAACCGGGAATAGGTTCGGCGAGAGTTACTCGGAAATGCCCCAAAACGCAGGCATAGCCAGTGATGGCATAGGTAGTGCCTAAAAGTAGGTCAGCAATTTGATCGGCAGGCAATTTCGATGAATCTTCTGGTTGAGCTTTAATCTGAGTTGTTTGAGTTACCAAGAGTTGAGCACTGACGTTGCTATTCGGTACGTCGGCAAGGTCAAACTTCAGGATTTTCGTACCTTTGGCCAACTGAACATCGGGTTCGTAAAAATAGCCAAAAGTGCCGACCGGCCAAATAGCTAAATCCAGAACCACTTTGAGATGCCCGTCAATAAATCCGTACTTGCTAACAGTCAAAGTCTGGCCTGCTTGGACAAGAATTTTTTGCTGATTGTTGAGTCGGGAAGAATCAACCGCAGCTACCTTAAACAAAGTGTCAGAAAGTATCTTTAAGGTCAAACCTTGTCCCACAGTCAGCGGATCGGAACTGACGGTAATGTAAATTATTTGGCTGCCAGTAACGTTGCCTTTGCTGTCAGTTGCCCGCAACCTTAGCCACCGAGCTCCAGCTACGCTAAATCCTTTAGACAAATTAACTTGCCAAGTGCTGGCTTCTTGGTTTAGCGTGACGCTTAAGGGAAATTTATCCTCAGCTATCACGTCAATTTTTGCTGCTTGTTGCCGGTCAAAAGTACCCCGAAGGACGATCGGCTGATTTACTAAAACTTCTGACGGCCCTTGATAAGTTAAATTCACAGCGGGATTAAAAGATTTGCCACCGCGGCTGAATTGCACAAAATCGGGATAAATGAAACCCGTATTGCCAAATTGCGGCAAATTCTCGGTCAGGGAGACTTTAATGTGGCTTTGTTCGATCAAGAATCCAGCAATTCCGTAAATCCTTCCCGCCGGTAAAGTAAATTTTTCTTCCGGTTGCAGGTTAGTCGCATTTACCGGCCGCTTTTTAAACACAGTCGTTTTGATAACAGTCATGGTAACTGCATTTCTATCAAACTCTATTCCCCGGCCGTCTCGCAAAATTTGGACGTGCTGCGAGTACACAAATCCCGAAGTTCCTAACTTAGGAACTGCCCGAGCAAAAGCGACTCGGAAATGGTTTTCCACGCAGGCGTAGCCGAGAATATTGAAAGTTTCTCCCGGGTTAAATTGTAATTTCTGACTTGATCCTAAAGTAGCAGAATCTGTGGGGTTGAGCTTTAACCAGGTCTTTTTTATTACCCATAGTAACTGCATTCCCGGCGGCGGGGCGGGCAACTCGGCGCGATCGAATATGAGGATTTTTGCGCCTTTGGTTATAAATACGTGTTTTTCGTAGAAAAAGCCAGAGGTTCCCACCGGAGAAATGGGATTATTTAGTTGAACATTCAGATGTCCATCTTCTAACTCATAGTCGCTAATTTGATAAGTTTTACCTGCTGGTACTTCTGCTTTTTGCAGGTTGTTGAGATTGCTCGCGGGCAGTGTTCCCGCTTTGAATGCGGTATCTCTGAGAGTAATTAATGTGAAAAATTGAGCGGGTGACACAGAAGCAGGATTAACTTTGATGTTAATTGTTTGTTGGCCGATAACTTTGCCAGTCTTATCAGTTGCCTTCACCTGCACTGTGCGAGTTCCTGCGGTATCGAATCCTTTTTCTAAACTGATGTTCCAAATGCCTCTAGAGAGATTTATCCCGACATTCAGGGGATTTGAGCCTTCTGCTGCTGAAATCGCTGCCACTAGATTTTTGTCAAAAGTGCCAACTAAGACAGCGGCTCTATTGACCTCAATTTCTCGCGGGCCTAAGTAACTCAAAATAATGTTGTTGGTTGTCATTATATATCCCTCTACCTACTTAATTATTCAGCTAAAGCAAGGATAACTTCTGATCTTATCAAACACAATGACTCGAACCAGGACAAAATCACCCCTAGATTCTGCCTACGGGCGGTTAATGCCTTTTCCAGCATAAGTTTTTAATTATTGGGGGGAGTTGCGTCACAAATCTAACTTTAGGCGTACAATGAGCACCTTAACCGAATATATGCCTGGTTGAGAGGATTTGTGGTGCAAGTTTTGAGGGAAGGAATTTAGTTCGAGTAAGTTGCTTCCCCCTGTACCCTTGACCCCTCACTTGCTGAGTCAGGACTTACGAAAAAAACCCGGTTCCTAGGAGAATATTGCCTATAGCAACGAGGCATCTAGGAAGAAACCGGGTTTTTAGCCGTTTGGTGCGTGCAGGAGTGTTAGTGCGATCGGCTAAACTTCGACTAAACTATGGTGACAAGAATATCTTGAGCGTGAGTGTCAACTTTCATGGTGTCGCCCTCATAAACTTGAATGATTTTGCCGGTGCCGTCGATGACGAAAGTAACGCGCTTGGCATAATCGCCTTTCTCGACATCGTAAGCTTTGGTAATCGTGCCATCAACATCTGCTAATAGCTGGAAAGGCAAACCGTATTTTTCTGTGAACTTTTGGTGCGATTCCTCGTTGTCTCGGCTGACACCGAGAACTACTATATCTTTGCCCTTGTATTCTTCATGGGCTGCTTTGAAGCTTTGGGCTTGTCTTGTGCAGCCGGGGGTGTCATCTTTCGGGTAGAAATACAAGATTACGGTTTTACCCGCAAATTCGGAGAGGGAGACTGTGTTGCCGTTGGTGTCTTTGGCGGTAAATTGAGGAGCGGCACAGCCAATTGGTAATGTCATAGTTGGGTTTCTCTTGTTTGGTTTTTATTGCAGTTCTTCAAGTTATTTTACTTGGTTGTGTGCCTTTCCAAGAGACAATTGCTAAAAATCGCGATCGCCCCCAACTCCATGACGTTAAGCTTTACTGCATTTAATTTGCACCTAAGACGCGGACTAAGAGTGCCTGTTACACGCATATAGCAATCCTAAATGATTCAGATAAATTTGTAGGGGTAGTGCCAAGAGTGCCTACCCCCTATCTATCGGGCAACCACGGGGGGATTGCCCCTACAATAATTATGCAAATGATTTAGGATTGCTATAGTTTCAATAGACATCTACTAAAAAGCCGATGTCTAATTGAATGTTCGCGGATTCTACACACCAACCGATTGAGTAGCAGCGGGCATCATAGACGGATCGATCGCAATTCCTAAACCTTCTGCAACTTGGCGGCCATAATTCGGATCGGCGCGGAAAAAATGGCACAGTTGGCGCATCTGAATTTCCGGTTTTACTCCACTCAAACTTTCCACAATGTTAGCGACAAGCCGCTGCTGTGCGTCGGGTTTCATTAACCGATAGAGGTCTCCTGCTTGGGTATAATCGTCATTTCCCTTACGCTGATCGTAGCGATCAACTTTGACATTTCCTAAATCCCAAGCTGGATCGGCATAGGCACAGTTTTCCTTCGGCGCATCCTCGTGGCTGTTGGGTTCGTAGTTGGGCGCGCTGCCACCGTTGTTACCCAGTGCCATTGCGCCATCTCGTTGGTAGTTCATTACCGGACACTTTGGTTGATTGACTGGCAATTGCTGATAGTTTGCACCCAGACGGTAGCGTTGAGCATCTGCATAGGACATGATGCGAAATTGCAGCACTTTGTCTGGAGAAAAGCTAATACCTGGAACGACATTAGAAGGAGAAAATGCTGCCTGTTCTACCTCAGCAAAAAAGTTTTGTGGATTGCGATTGAGTTCGAGAATTCCTACATCAATTAACGGAAACTCTGAGTGTTTCCAAACTTTCGTCAAGTCAAAGGGGCTTTCGCGATACTCTGCGGCTTGGGCCTCGGTCATTACTTGAATGCAAAAGCGCCATTTGGGATAATTACCTTGGTCGATCGATTCAAACAAGTCGCGAGTCGCATGATCGGCGTCTTCACCTTTAATCCGCATCGCTTCTTCGGCGGTGAAATTCTCAATACCTTGCATGGTTTTGAAGTGGAATTTGCACCAAACCCGTTCTCCTTGAGCATTGATGAGGCTGAAGGTATGGCTGCCAAAACCGTCCATGTGGCGGTGGTTTTTCGGCGTACCGCGATCGGAAAACAGAATTGTCACCTGATGCAGAGATTCTGGACTCAGCGACCAGAAATCCCACTTGGCGTCAGCATCTTTGAGATGCGTTTGAGGATTGCGCTTTTGCGTGTGGATCAAATCAGGGAATTTGAAGGCATCGCGGATGAAGAAAATAGGCGTGTTGTTCCCTACTAAATCCCAGTTGCCTTCTTCGGTGTAGAACTTCATCGAAAAACCTCTGGGGTCACGTTCGGCATCCGCTGAACCTTGTTCGCCGCCTACGGTAGAGAAACGGAGGAGAACCTGAGTTTGTTTGCCAACTTCTGAGAATAGCTGAGCTTTGGTGTAGCGAGTAATGTCATGGGTGACGGTGAACGTGCCAAATGCAGCGGCTCCTTTTGCATGGACAACGCGCTCAGGAATGCGTTCCCGGTTGAAGTGAGCGAGTTTCTCCATCAGGTGAAAATCCTGCATGAGGATAGGCCCGCGTTCACCTGCTGTCAAGGAATTCTGGTTATCTGCAACCGGAATTCCGCTAGCGGTTGTCAATGTTTTGTCTTCTGTCATAGTGGGTAATATTGATTGCTGCATCCTCAGTATTCTATACCTTTCTGGGGCCCAGGTGTTTCTGCGGTGGTAATTCTCAGATCGGCGATTGTGTGTTATATTATAAGTGTTTGATCCTATTGTTATAAAAATTTTGTAATAAAGGTAACAAATTTATGAAGCTAGATATTTTTGAATATGTGTATAATAAAGGTTTGCCTGGTGAATGGCGAGTCGAAGAATGTCGATTAAGCCAAACAAATTTAATTGTAGGTAAAAATGCTAGTGGTAAATCAAAAATTGTGAGGGCAATACATACTCTCTCAGAGTTACTATCAGGAAGTGGCTCTCTAGCTCACCAACCTAAAAGCTATGAATGGCATTTGCAGTTTGATACTGCTCCGCATGAACAAAAAACAGAATATATATTGAAAATAGAGAAAGGTCTTGTAATTGAAGAAAAATTAATTATAGGGAGTGAAAGTGTTGAGCCACTTTTAGATAGGTCTAAATCAGGTGAAGGTAAGATATTTTATAAAGAACTTAATCAAAAAATACGGTTTCAAACTGACCAAACAGAACTGGCAGTTGTTAAGCGTAGAGACTCTATTCAGCATCCATTTTTAGAGAATTTATATCAATGGTCTAACTCCCTAAGATTTTATGAGTTTGGAACAGAACTAGGTAAGAATATTATATTGCTTCCTCCCTTTCCCCCAGACCGAAAATTATCAAAAAATGAGATAAAGGTCAAAGATTATAGGTCGGTTGTCGCTATATTTGCGCTGGGAAAACAGGAATTTGGCAATCCGTTTAGAGACGCAATTATCTCTGACATGACGGAAATTGGTTATCAGTTATCAGAAGTTGGAATAAAAGTGCCATCTTCCATCTCTTCAGATATTTCCGCTGCTGATAGTTCAGAGGAATTTTTACACTCTTTATACATTCAGGAAGCTGATTTAACTTCCGTAACAGAACAAGCCGAAATTTCACAAGGAATGTTTCGAGCTTTATCATTGTTTATTCAAATTAACTACTCTTTACTAGCGAGTAAACCTAGTTGTATTGTGATTGATGATATTGGAGAAGGGTTAGATTATCAACGCTCTTCGTCTATAATTAAACTTCTAATAGACAAAGCTAAAACAGGATTAATTCAACTTATTATGACTACCAATGATCAGTTTATTATGAATGGTGTTCCGCTAGAATATTGGTCATTGATTGAACGAACTCCTGGGAGTGCAAAATTACATAATATTTATAATTCACGCGAGAAGATTGAGGAGTTTGAGTTTATTGGACTTAATAACTTTGATTTGTTCACCAGTGAGTTTCTGTTACAAAAAGAAGGTGATGAAGAGGCGGCATAAATTATGACACCAAAGAAAATTGCTTGTTTTGTAGAAGGGCAAACAGAACTAATTTTTGTGGAAAAGTTATTTCAAGAAATTGCTGGCTCTAAAAAGATATCTATTGAAACTTGTAAATTTCAAGGTGGCAAAGCTAATCGTATAATTCAACCACATAAATCATGTACCATAAAAGATGCTCCTTTTTTTGTTCTTTTATATGATTGCGGTTGTGATTCTCATGTAGTTTCTGATATCGGAAAACAGCATGAAAGTCTAACTAATAAAGGCTATGAAAAAATTATAGGCTTGAGAGATTTATACCCAAAATCTTTAAGTGAAAAGGGACAAGTAGAAAGAGGAATAAAAGGATGGTTGAAGCTTGTGCAGCCAAGGGGAATTCCAATTTATATAACTTTAGCTGTTATGGAAATAGAAGCATGGTTTTTAGCAGAATGGCATTATTTTGATAAATTAGATAGCCGTTTAACCCCAGATTTTATTTTGCAAGAATTACGCTTAGATTTAAAAAATATTGATGTTGAACAAAGACCACATCCCAGTCAAGATTTAAAGGATATTTATCGCTTAGTAAGTAGAAAATATGATAAAAATGAAAAAGCATCGCAAGAGATTATAAATAATCTTGATTATGATTTTTTGTATTTGGAGTTGGTTAACAGTGTTAAGCAACTCCAAAGGTTTATTGATGAGATAGAGAGTTTCTTGGTTTAGTAAATCAACCGCCAAACTTACCATATAATCTGTAACAATTAAAAATATACAACCTGTTCAGATGTTCTCGCAATGACTTTTATCCCATCCGAAGCGTTTAAATCTATTAGTTATCCCGATCGCACTGTCAAAAGAGCCGATCGCGCCGTCCGGTGCAGCCCTTTTCAATTAGACTTCTTCCAGACCATCCGCGATAACAGTGTTTTCCTAAGCGCGATCGCCTCAAATTCCGGTGTCGAAAGCGGCTACACCCGATCGCCCGTATCCGAACTCGCAGCCGAAAACTCCCTGCTGTGGCTGATTCAAGTCGGCGTACTGCGGCGCGAAGTAGACGGACAAGGCATCACCGATAGTTTTCGCCTCACGCCCCTAGGCCGCCAACTCGTAGAAAAATGGGAACGGGAAGGAGATAAAGTGCCGGATGCTTCATTGTGCGATCGCCTGGGAAATGCTGTTGGCCGCGGGTTCGGACTGTTTGTATAAACTTTTCTCGCCCTCTGCGGCCTGACACAGAGTCCAACAGTCCGACCACGATCGCACCATAGCATTTTTTGAAGAACCGGGCGATCGCCTCCCCGTTCCACCCTTCGCTGAATCCTTGAATCTGACTGTTGGTGAAATGTTCGGTTGGCTGAGTCAGTAGCGCCACCTCGATTTATGAATGATTTTTTAACCGCAGAGGCCGCAGAGGGCGCGGAGAGAAGAGAGGCTTCTCTACGGATTTGGTTCGATCTAATGTGCGATCGATCGCCTATACTGGAATATCTGGTTGTCAGCTCTTCAAGGACGAGAGAGGACTAAATTCCTTGCTAAAAAGTAATTATGATTATTTCAACGGACTTGATAAGTAAGTCCACCTAACTAAAAATAAGATATTGATGGCTGAAAAAATTGCTGTACAAGCATTCTTTCTTCCTTCTTCCTTTCTTCCTTCTTCCTTTCTTCCTTCTTCCGACGGACTTACATCCGTTACATCCGTTACATCCGTTACATAATCCGTTGCCGAACTTCCTTCTTCCTTCTTCTAACAACTAACTAGATAAAACGTTTCTCAAAAATGGAAGCTAAATCCTACAAAGACACCGTAAATCTGCCCAAAACCAAGTTTGATATGCGCGCGAACGCCGCCAAACGAGAACCGGAATTGCAACAATTTTGGGCAGATCAAGAAATCTACGATCGCCTTTCCCACAATAACCCAGGCGATTTGTTTATCCTGCACGACGGCCCGCCCTACGCCAACGGACAACTCCATATCGGCCACGCCCTTAACAAAATCCTCAAAGATTTTATCAACCGCTACCAAATGCTGCGCGGCAAAAAAGTTCGCTACGTGCCCGGTTGGGATTGTCACGGATTGCCGATCGAACTTAAAGTATTGCAGAACATGAAATCGGACGATCGGCTAAATCTTACCCCGATCGAACTCCGCCGCAAAGCCTCCGCCTTCGCCCAGCAAACAATGGAACAGCAGCGCGAATCCTTCCAGCGCTACGGCGTTTGGGGCGACTGGGAACACCCGTATTTAACCCTAAAACCCGAATACGAAGCCGCTCAAATCGGCGTTTTCGGTCAAATGGTGCTCAAAGGCTACATCTATCGCGGCTTTAAACCCGTGCACTGGAGTCCGAGCTCGAAAACAGCCCTCGCCGAAGCAGAATTGGAATATCCCGAAGGCCACGTCTCGCGCAGCATCTACGTGGGCTTTCATGTGAAAAAATTGTCAAAATCTTTATCGAAGGCGGGCACGGGGGCACCGCCCCTACAGCGCTATATGCCGAGCCTCTGGGCCGCGATTTGGACGACTACCCCTTGGACAATTCCGGCAAACTTGGCGATCGCAGTCAATCCCGAACTGATGTATGCAGTGGTGGAACCGCCGGCAAATTCCCACATCGCACAACAATTTATGTTAGTCGCTGTCGATGCGGTCGATCGACTTTCGGCAACTTTCAATACTGAATTAAAAATCCTGGCTACCTTCCCAGGTAAAGAATTAGAAGGCTGCACCTACAAACATCCGTTGTTCGATCGCGAAAGCCCGATCGTGGCCGGCGGCGACTACATTACCGCTGACTCAGGAACCGGATTGGTGCACACCGCACCAGGCCACGGACAAGAAGACTTTATCGTCGGAAAACGCTGCGGTTTGCCAGTTTTAACACCCGTTGATGAAAACGGAAATTTCACCGCAGAAGCCGGAGAGTTTGCAGGTTTAAATGTCCTAGGAAACGGCAATAGCGCGGTAATTGAGGCATTGGAAAAGGCAAATTGTTTGATCAAAGAGGAAGCTTATCCTCACTCCTATCCTTACGATTGGCGCACTAAAAAGCCGACGATTTTTCGGGCTACAGAACAGTGGTTTGCGTCCGTTGAAGGGTTCCGAGATCAAGCGTTAAAGGCGATCGCCGATGTGAATTGGATTCCCGCCCAAGGCGAAAATAGAATTACTGCAATGGTGGGCGATCGAGCAGATTGGTGCATTTCTCGCCAGCGGACTTGGGGCGTTCCGATTCCGGTATTCTACGACGAAGAAACCAACGAACCGCTGTTAAATGAAGAAACGATCGCCCATGTGCAAGCCATCTTTGCCGAGAAGGGTTCGGATGCTTGGTGGGAATTGTCGATCGCCGAATTACTGCCGGAATCTTACCGCAACAACGGCCGCACTTACCGCAAGGGCACCGACACGATGGATGTGTGGTTTGACTCCGGTTCTTCTTGGGCCGCAGTTGTCAAAGGGCGATCGGAATTAAACTATCCAGCCGATATCTATTTGGAAGGTTCAGACCAACATCGGGGCTGGTTTCAATCCAGCTTGCTAACCAGTGTAGCAACCAACGGCATCGCTCCTTACAAAACAGTTTTGACTCACGGTTTTGTACTCGATGAAAAAGGCCGCAAGATGAGCAAATCTGAAGGCAATGTCGTCGATCCGGCCGTCGTAATTAAGGAATACGGGGCAGATGTTTTGCGGTTGTGGGTGTCTTCGGTAGACTACTCGGCAGATGTGCCTTTGGGCAAAAATATTCTCAAACAGCAGTCGGATGTTTACCGCAAAATTCGCAATACAGCTAAGTTTTTGCTGGGCAACTTGCACGACTTCGATCCGGCAAAAGATGCCGTTGCTTACGAGGAATTGCCGGAACTCGACCGCTATATGCTGCACAGAATGGGCGAAGTTTTTGCGGAAGTCCAAGATGCTTTTGAAAGCTTTCAATTTTCCCGATTTTTCCAAACAGTGCAGAATTTCTGCACGGTGGATTTGTCTAATTTTTACTTGGATATTGCCAAGGATCGACTTTATATTAGCGCGACAGATGCCCGCCGCCGCCGCAGTTGTCAGACGGTAATTGCGATCGCTGTGGAGAATTTGGCAAGGGTGATCGCACCTGTTTTGTGTCATATGGCTGAGGATATTTGGCAGTACCTTCCCTATCCGACTCCGTACAAGTCCGTGTTTGAAGCCGGCTGGGTGCAAATTGATGCAAAATGGCACAATCCAGAATTGGCTACTCGCTGGCAATATCTGCGGCAAGTGCGCGGCGAAGTTAACAAGGTTTTGGAAAAAGCCCGGATGGAAAAGGCGATCGGTTCTTCTTTGGAAGCTAAGGTTTTATTGTACGTTCCCGATGTCGAAAAAAGACAGCAATTGGAAGCTTTGAATCCCAGCAGCGAAGAATTGGTGGATTATGTGCGATCGCAAAATGCAGTCATCGAGTTAGCAGCAGAGGACAAAGCAAAAGCAGCACAAGATCGACAGGAAGAACAAGCGGCAAAAGTTGCCAAAGTCTTGACAGAAAAGACAATTTATGTTGAGGCGGCAACGATAGAAAAGGGCGTGAAGCGAAGCTATCCCGTAGGGAATCGATCTTCTGAGATAGTAGAGTATTCCGCCCCGGAACTGTCGGCTTCAGATTCTCAGCCAATCTTAGATCAAGCCGCCGAGTTTGTAGCTAATTTGCCTGAATACGCGGGCAAGTTTTTTACAGAATACCAACAAGCGCTGGTAACACTTGGGCTGTTAGCCTCAGTGGCGATAACGGGCAGAGTAACGCTGGCGATTTTGGATACGATGAATCAGATTCCGATGTTGGGAGGCCTCTTTGAAGTCATCGGCATCTTATTTACGATCTGGTTTGCTTTCCGTCACTTGCTGTTTGCCGCCAACCGTCAAGAAATTGCAGAAACAATTGATTCGCTGACAGCCGATGTGCTTGGACAAACAACTGCGCTTGTGCTTGTAGAAACACAGGCGATCGTCCTCGCACCCTCATTAGAGACAGCGCTTGTAAAAATAGAGGCGATCACACAAACAGCCCCAGCCGAAAAAGTGTTTGTAGAAACACCTGAAATCCCGAAAGCAGAATTAAGTGCGGCGCCCAAAGCAGAAATTCCTGCTTCCATAGCTGCAGGGCACGATTCTACAATGACTGGCAGCGGTGTAGACGAACTGCGGTATTTGTTCATTACTTCGGAAGTAGAACTGATAGAATCGAATGCAGTGATACAGGAATTGCCGTACAGTTATCAGTCTCCAGAGTTGGCGATTGGTGTAGTGAAAGCAGACGGCCAAAAGTGCGATCGATGCTGGAACTATTCTACTCATGTCGGAGAGGCGATCGAACATCCGCTAATTTGCGAACGCTGCGTGTCAGCAGTAGACGGCAAATTCTAACCGTATGATGTACACCGCACACCGCTGTAACTGTCATTGCGAGCTATACGCGAAGCAATCGCAGACTCCGTGATTGCTTCACTATCTACTCGTTACCAGGCTGCTGCCTGGTAACGCAGATCCGGAGGCTCTGCCTCCATCTTCCCAGCCGAGGCAGAGCCTCGCTTATATGGGTTCCAAGGCAGAGCCTTGGAACCAGTTAAATCAATCAAACAATGAGTGGGATGGGCTTTGAGCAGCGTTCCGAATATGCTATTTCTTAAAAAAACCGCAGACGATTTCACCAGGGTTGTTTTGTCCAAAGGTCAAAACAGTTCCATCTTTCTTAACTGTAGTGCGATCGCGGCAATTGTAGACTTCCAGAGCCTGTTTCACTCCATCTACACTCAGAATTACCCTGTATTCCCAATAGTTTTTCGCACTGCGTTTGATATCGACAATGCAAATCTCGCTTCCTCGATCATTGCGGCATACAGAGGCCTCAGCAGGAAGCGCCACCGACAAAAAAGATATTAATAGCAACAAGTAGCAAACACATTTCGTCATCAGCAAAATTACTAAGTTTTATCTTACATTTTTTGATAATCAAGTGACAGTATTTTGCCAGCGACTTAGCAATTGCGATCGCCCTCAAGTCGCGACATCATAAGATAGCTGAACCATACCAGAACTATATGTCTGACATCCAGTTAACTGCAAAGCTGTAGTATTTATGGGATTAACAAATAAAGGAATTCCCTCGCCTAAAATAAGCGGATGAACCGAGAGAATCACTTCGTTGACAAAGTTTTGATTGAGGAAATCGCGAATCAGCAGAGCACCTCCCACCAACCAAATATTCTTGCCCTCAAGCAAGCGCAAATCATTGACAAAACTCTCTAAGTCTGTTACCACTTCCACATCTGAAGTGCCTTGAAAATCTAGATTTTTCGTAAAAACATAACTCTTTTTTTCCTGGTACGGATACTCGCCAAAAGTTAGAACTTGTTCGTAAGTTTTCCGACCCATGAGAACCGTATCGATACTATCTAAGAATTTATTATAACCGTAATTTTGGTCTGTAAACAGCCAGTCAATATCGCCATTCGATCGCGCGATATAACCGTCTAGACTAGATGCAATGAAGAGTACAATTTTACGCATGGCAACACCGAGGTTTGTGGAATTATTGGGGTGCTCATCGCCCCCGCTTTAATTTTAAATGATTTAGTGTCGTGAGGGTAGCTTGAGTTCGATACCCAGCTTTTGACCGACATCGATCGCCGTATTAGCAAAATCAGTCATTCCTGCGATCGGAATTGCGATCGCAGTACCCGCCGCTACAAGAGCTGTTAACCTTTTCT
Organism: Microcoleus sp. N9_A1; assembly: GCF_036701795.1. NCBI lineage: Bacteria > Bacillati > Cyanobacteriota > Cyanophyceae > Oscillatoriales > Microcoleaceae > Microcoleus > Microcoleus sp. N9_A1. The sequence continues at coordinate 29,820 of NZ_JAUBRI010000010.1, read as the reverse complement.
TTAATTTGGTTTTATTCCATTGGCTTTCCGGTTTTTTGATTTCGGCTTCGACATCTTCAATATCAATAATTATCTCATCGCGGATGTCTTCGGGAAACTGATCGGCGGTTTCACGCATTGATGAAATCAGTTTCAAAAGTTCAGCGGTATTGGCGTTATTGTTTTGCAGGGATTGATTGCCACCAACTTCGGCACTGTTCGAGGAACCGCCGATATTGCCGGAAAAGTTAGCACCTTGAAAAGCACCTTGAAAGTTGTTGGTTTCAGAAGAATTTTGAGTCATTTTTGCTTCGGCTTTATTAATAATTGGTCTACTAACAGCTAGTTTAGCGATATCTACAAGGTCGTCATATTCTCTTCCGTATTTTTCCATTTCTCGATCGCCCCTAAGCCTTCTGCGCCGAAGTTCGATCGGCTCATACCCATCCAGCAACAGCCGCAAATTCCGACGCGCTTTAAGTTTGCCGATCACAACCTCAGTCTCGCCCATACCCTCCAGTCCTAGCAATTCATCATAATCCAGCGGATCAGCATCGGGACACTCGGGAACCGGCACCCATTGACTGATTTCCAGATTGGCAAAAGAATTGTGGATTTTGGTAAACGTCTCGCGAATCATGCTGAGGAAAGAACGCCGCGTCGATTCCCGCCCGCTAACGGCAATAAAGATTTTCTTATCTTCCGGGTCAGATTTAATCCGGGCGATGTTGTACACCTCAGCGCCTTCCCTGTACTCCAGCATAACCCCCGTGCGCCAGTGGGTGCAGTTGTGGATTTTCTCGTGCATGAGGACGATGAAGCGCGAGAGGATGCTGTCGGGGAGGATGCGGTAGTGATATTGAAATTCCAGAGTTTCGCCTTGGAGTTTGGTGTTTTCCGGTTGTTCTTTGGGCAAGATGCCGGGGATGAGGAAAGTCGGCGCGGGACAATGGCTGACGGGGAAGCAGAGTTCAAATTCCTCCATCAACTCGGTGAGGCAGTGGTAGCGGTGGCTGGGATATTTATTTGAGTCGAGGATGCGGCTGAGGTCGGCGTAGGTGAGAATGCCTTTGGTTTTGACTTTGAGTGCGTCGTCGCTGAGGAGGGCATAGATGCCTTCTGTCACCCAGTGGGGATTGAGGATGTTGGTGTTTTGCAGGATCGGGTGTTCGCGGAAGTTGAGGACAATGCCCAGCCTGTGCAGCAGTCCGATTAGTTGGGTTTGGTCGGTTTCTTCAAAGATGTTTTCTTGGGCGCAGATGGTGGCGTATTCGCTGATGCTGATGATGTCTTTGTCGAGGTTTTCCAGGCGCTGCTTGACTTGGAACCAGCTTAGCGGCAAAAGATCGTAGACTTCTTTGAGTTGGGAGATTTCGGTGTGGATGGCGCTGCGGAGTTCGTCGATTCCGGTTCCGCTTTCGCAGGAGGTTTCGATAATCGCTTTGATGTTGGGATATTTGTCGCGCAAGGCTTTGCGGTTGAGATCCAGGGGTTGTTCGTCGCACTTGTTGCCGACGATGATCACGGGAGATGCGTCCCCGAAGCTTTCGATCAGTTTCAGCCAGTATTCGAGGCGGTTTTCGTCTTCGCTGGTGCGGCAGTTGCACACGAGGAGGTAGAGGCTGCGTTTGGTAAGGAAAAATTGGTGGGTGGCGTGGTAGATTTCTTGTCCGCCGAAGTCCCAGACGTTGAGTTTGACCTGTTTGGTGTTGACTGTAATTTTCCAGTCTGTGATGTTGAGTCCGTCGGTTTGGGGCTCGTTGGGGTTGTATTTGTTGTGGATGAGGCGGTTGATCAGGCAGGTTTTGCCGACGCTGCCTTGCCCGACGAGGAGGACTTTGGCTTCGTTGAGGGGGAGAACTTCGCCGCTGCGGAGTTGGCGGAGGTAGTTGAAGATGTCAGCGGGAGTACCGGAGTCTTCTCTCAGGGCGAGCCATAGAACTTCTGGAAAAATGGGCAGGGGATTGCAGCGGAGGTCGAGTGTTTCAAGTTTTGGCAGTGTTTCCAAACATTCAGGAATAGTTTCAATCTGATTGCTACTGAGGTAAAGCTGTGTCAGATTCGACAGTTTGCCGAGCGCATCTGGGATGGAGGTAATCTGATTGTTATCGAGGAAAAGCTGTATCAGATTCGACAGTTGCCCAATCGCATCTGGGAGTTCGGTAATCTGATTGTTATTGAGCTGAAGCTCTGTCAGATTCGACAGTTTGCCCATCGCATCTGGGAGTTCGGTAATCTGATTGTTATTGAGTTGAAGCCATGTCAGATTGGATAGTTGGCCGAGCGCCTCTGGGATTTGGGTAATCTGATTGTTATTGAGCTGAAGCCATGTCAAATTTAACAGTTGGCCGAGCGCCTCTGGGATTTGGGTAATCTGATTGTTATTGAGCTGAAGCCATGTCAAATTTAACAGTTGGCCGAGCGCCTCTGGGATTTGGGTAATCTGATTGTTATTGAGGAAAAGCAGTGTCAGATTGGATAGTTGGTCGAGCGCCTCTGGGATTTGGGTAATCTGATTGTTATTGAGCAAAAGCCGTGTCAGATTCGATAGTTGCCCGAGCGCATCTGGGATTTGGGTAATCTGATTGTTACTGAGGAAAAGCTGTGTCAGATTCGACAGTTTGCCGAGCGCATCTGGGATTTCGCTAATCTGATTGCCATTGAGGTAAAGCAGTGTCAGATTCGACAGTTTGCCGAGCGCATCTGGGATTTCGCTAATCTGATTGCCATCGAGGTCAAGCTGTGTCAGATTCGACAGTTTGCCGAGCGCATCTGGGATTTCGCTAATCTGATTCCTACTGAGTTCAAGCTGTGTCAGATTCGATAGTTGCCCGATCGAATCTGGGATTTGGGTAATCTGATTCCTACTGAGTTCAAGCTGTGTCAGATTCGATAGTTGCCCGATCGAATCTGGGATTTGGGTAATCTGATTGGAACTGAGAATAAGCTGTGTCAGATTGGAAAGTTGAGCGACCACTTCCAGGATTTTGGCGATTTGATTGCCATTGAGGGAAAGCAATGTCAAGTTAGACAATTGAGCGATCGCTTCCGGGATTTCGGTGATTTGATTGATGTTGAGGTTAAGTTCTGTCAGATTGGACAGTTGACCGATCGCATCTGGAATTTTTGTAATCTGATTGTTAGTAAGGATAAGCTGTGTCAGATTGGAAAGTTGAGCGACCGCTTCCGGGATTTCGGCGATTTGATTGCTATTGAGGGAAAGCAATGTCAAGTAAGACAGTTGAGCGATCGCTTTCGGGATTTGGGTAATTTGATTGTCACTAAGATTAAGCTGTGTCAGATTCGACAGTTGGCCGATCTCCTCTGGGATTTTGGTAATCTGATTGTTAGAAATCGAAAGTATTTTTAAGTTGGTTAATTGAAGAACAGCATCAGGAAACTGAGTTAACTTATTCCCAACCCATTTTCTTTTCTCCTCATCCCACTTCCCCAACACCAACGTCTCAAGCTGCGTGCACTTGCCAATCTCCGGCGGCAATTCCTCCAAGTCGAGCCCCGACAAATCCAGTTCCGTCAATTTTTCCTCGGCTGCTTGGTCAATTCGCCACACTGCTTCCTCTCGCGTCATGCCCTTTGTCTCTCGGTAGGATTCATTTTATTGTGACAGGAATTTTCGCTTGGTGGGGAGTTGCCCGCGCCTCACAATCAAAGAAACCGGGTTTTTTTTGTTTCTACACTGTCATGCGTCTTCTGGGCAAAAACCCGGTTTCTGAGCGAGACATCACAACTATAATAAAATAACCGTTAAAAGAGGAAAGCCAATGGTGACCAGCCTGAATGTGGATACGGCACTGCTACAAGAGGCGATCGCACTTAAGGAAGAAATTGCGATCGAAACCCTAGTAGAAATCGCCTTGCGCGAATACATTCAACGCCGCAAACAGCCGCAGCATCTCGAACTTAGCTTTGGAGAATCTCTCGGTGCATTTCGTGAAAAATATCAACTGCATGAACTGGGTTTAAATCCCGATGAAGTTTGGGGAGAGATTCGCGATCGAACTTTTGAGCCAAGTAACTAGAAATGTGCCAAGAAACCGGGTTTCTACGAGTCTTTGGTTTGGTGACGAAAAATACTGAGAGAAACCCGGTTTCTGGGATTTTCGCATGGGTCGTCCTCCGTACATCTCCTGTTTATGTCAATGGAAGATGGACGATTTGATCTTGGTATTCATCATCGAACGAACCATCAGCAATCAAAATTAATTCCTCAATATTTTGCCCAATAGTTAAATCTGAATTCAAAATAAAAATCCCTGGAATATGCCTACCTTCAGCAATATGATCTGTCAGATGGACGGGCATAGACTTGCGGTTGTTCGTAACTAAAATAAAACCACGATCCTCACACCAAACCAAAATATCTGGATCGAGCGTACTTTTCGGAGGCGTACCAATATCGCCTACTGACCAAACTACTAAATCCGAGCGTTTCCGGCGAAGCTGTGTAGCATAAATGGGTGTAACATTCTCATCCATCAAATATTTAAGTGCCATTCCTTAAACACCATGTACAACAGCTTGCTTTTCCCGTTCGGCTTTCAATTTTCGCAATCTTTCCGCAGCAGGATGGGGATTTGCTGCTTGCATCTTTCGCTGCTGATGCGACCAATCCAACCAATCTTGTAAATATCGACTTACTGATTCTTTGTTCATCAAATAATACAAAATAGTCGTATAAACTTCTGCCAAAGTTAGAGAAGGGTATAATTGCTGAATTTCTTCGGCGGTGCGTCCCCGATACAAATATTCATACAGTACCGTCTCAATCCCGATGCGATGTCCTTTGATGCGAATATCATCCGGTGCCAAAAAGTCAAAATACTCATTGAATTCCATATCTAAGATTCCTCTTTTAGCTATATAGTATTATACTCATTATAGGGAATAGCGATCGTAGGCATGAGCCAAGCAACTAGAAATGGGCTAAGAAACCGGGTTTCTACGAGTCTTTGGTTTGGTGACGAAAAATATAAAGAGAAACCCGGTTTCTGAGATTTTCGCAGGGGCCAAGAAACCGGGTTTCTATGATTCTTTGGTTGGGTGACGAGAAATACTGAGAGAAACCCGGTTTCTGAGATTTTCGCCTGGAGCGAGAAATCCTACTTTCAATTATCAATGCTGGCGATGTCTCCAACTATTATATCAAAAATTTGTGTTTTTGGGGAAAGATTTGTTAAACTGGAATTATTAGCTAGCGAGTCAATCGACCGTACTTTGTATACGAGGTTAATCATTATGATCCAAGCATTTGAAGGGATTTACAGAAATGGAATCATCGAACTGTTAGAATTTCCCGAAAACATTTATGAAAGTCGCGTGCTGATTACTTTTCTAGCTGGGTCATCCATTCCTGTATGGCCTGCATTTATCAAGTTTGGAATGTTTGCCGGAACTGAGCAATCCACCGAATCCGATTTCGAGATTGCCCAATCCACCGCCGATCGCGCCTGCGAACTAAAAGAGAGTTAAATGGCAGCTAAAGATATCTTCCATACATCAGTAAAAATAGCCCTTCAGAAAGAGAACTGGGTGATCACAGACGACCCACTTAGACTAGAAGTTGGCGGCACGAAATTTGAGATTGATCTAGGTGCTAAAAGCTTACTGCTGAGCGTCAAGGTCAAAAAATTGGTGTATAAATCAAATCTTTCCTCGGTGAATCTCCACTAACCGATTACCACGTAGCCCTCGGACAATTTTTAAACTACCGCCTTGCTTTGGAAATTAGCCAACCCGATCGCATTCTTTACTTGGCGATTCCCGTCAGAACGTATGAATCGTTTTTTCAGCGAGAATTTGCCCAGTTGTCTGTAGAGAGATACCAAATTAAACGCCTAATATATGACCCTATTAATGAGGTAATTACACAATGGATCAAGTAGAACAATATCGAAAAATAATTCAGCAAGTCTTAACCGACTATGCGACAGTTCCTATTGCTAATGGTGAAATTGACTCTCAACTCATTTTTGACATAGAGCGCGATCACTATCAAATTACAAACATTGGCTGGGATGGTAATCGTCGCGTTCACAGTTGTGTGTTACATCTCGACATAATTGATGGCAAAGTTTGGATACAGCATAACAGCACCGAAATGGCGATCGGTAGCGAACTCTCGAAAATGGGTATTCTCAATTCAGACATTATTCTAGGTTTTCAAGCACCTTACCTGCGACAATACACAGATTTTGGAGTCGCATGATATGCGAGCGTTTGAGTGACGAAAAATATAAAGAGAAACCCGGTTTCTGAGGTCTTTGTTACCAACTGATGACAAATGATGGTAGGCTTGGGATAGAGAGTTGTTTGTTTATGAATCTAATTAAACGTGTTGCCATAGTGGGAGGAACCCACGGAAACGAACTCACAGGAGTATACCTTGTGAAGAAGTTCGATCGCGCGCCAGAGTCAATTGGGCGATCGACTTTTGAAACAATCGCCCTGCTAGCCAATCCCCAAGCTTCCGAAATCGGGAGACGCTACGTCGATATCGACCTCAACCGCTGCTTTCGCCAGCAAGATTTAGAAAATCCCCAACTCTCCAGCTACGAAGCCCAGCGGGCGAAAGAAATCTACCACATTTTTAGCTCAAAAAACACCCAGCAACAAAGCTTAATCATCGACTTGCATAGCACCACATCCAACATGGGGCTAACCTTCATTCTCGCCAGCCAGCATCCCTTTAACCTGCAACTAGCAGCTTATTTAACCTCTGTGTATCCCCACCTCAAGCTGCTGGCTGCGACAACCAAGAATGAAGATAGTCCTTTGCTGCGATCGCTCTCCGAGTTAGGCGGTACGCTAGAAGTTGGTGCAGTGCCACAAGGCGTATTAGATGCGTCTTTGTTTCAGCAAACCGAGCAAGTTGTTGGCACAATTTTAGACTGCGTAGAAAGCTACAATCTAGGCACAATGCCTGCTGCCACAAATCCCCTGACTGTTTATCACACCATTGGGGCGATCGACTATCCCAGAAACAAGTCTGGAGAAATTCAGGCAATGATCCATCCTGGGCTACAATCCAGAGATTATGAAGCCCTAAATCCTGGCGATCCGATGTTTTTGACCTTTGATGGTGAGTCGGTATTGTATGAAGACAAATCGATTGTTTATCCAATTTTTATTAACGAGGCGGCTTACTATGAAAAAGGGATTGCGATGTGTTTTACCCAAAAGCAAATAATTAGTATTGAGCAGTCAGGTAAAAGCCCTTATTGAGGGTGATCTGGTGACAAAAACTTCTCTTCAGAAACAGCACTAGAAGCGCGAAACTGCTTCCAGACTTCCAAACTGAAAATGCACGCCATCAGCCAAATTAAACCGGCTGCGTAACCGGCAATAACATCGGTAGGCCAGTGGACTCCTAGATAAAGCCGACTGAAACCAATAGCAGCAACTAATACAACTGTCAAACTGTAAATCAACCAGCGCTGCTTGGGAAAGCGCGAACCCAAGAAATATCCTAGCAAACCGTAAATAACCATTGAAATCATTGCGTGTCCGCTAGGAAAACTGTAAAATATCACATCAACCGTGCGCTCCCAAAGTTGAGGTCGAGCGCGGGCAAACAGTTTTTTTAACAGTAGGTTTAAACCGATCGCGCCTGCGCCGGTAACTGCAATAGTTGTGGCTTCGGAGCGATGTTTGCTCACCCACAATACAATACCCAAACTCACGCTCAGCACGAGCAGTAAATTTGGCTCCCCAAAAAATGTAAAGCCGAGCATGATGCGATCGAGCAGCGGAGTGTGCAGGCTCCTAAGATATAGTAAAATAGATGTATCGAAAGCGTAGGTTTCCTTTTCCAAAACTTCTTCGGCAATGGTGGCAAATCCCCACATCGCCAAAGCAGCAACAGCAAGACCGGCTAGCCGAATTATCGAAATGAGCGATTGAATTTTAGAGCGCATTTTTGAAGTAATTAAGAATTTAAAATTCAACACCGAGAATAATACAACAAATCTAGGAAACGAAAAGACCTTACCGATCGTCTAGATTCTTGAGCAACTATATTCTGAATGATTAATTGATTTTTCACTACCCACCTCAGCTTTTACATCCAACCGGCGAATGACTATACTATTCACAAAACACATTTCTGCAATTTTGTTGACCGTGGGGTTGACAAATCTTTCTAGCTGTGCTAGCCAAACCGGAGTCAATGCCCCGATCGCCCAAGCCAACACGATCGCCCAGCGTCTCGTTTCGACCGCAGTCGCCCAAAAGCCGAACAACCCACAATTTGGTCAGCCGATCGACTGTACCCTAGGAAAAGACTGTTTTGTATTGCTGTATTTCGATCGAGAACCCGGCCCCACCGCCGTCGATTTTGGCTGCGGGCGCCAAACCTACGACGGCCACGACGGCACAGACTTCGCCATTCCCGACGCCAAAGCAATGGCAAAAGGAGTTCCAGTTATCGCCTCCGCTGCAGGCAAAGTTTTGCGATCGCGAGATGGTGTGGTCGATCGGCGTTTACAAAATGATACAGACAAAGCCAGCATCGCCGGCACAGAATGCGGCAACGGCATGGTAATCGACCACGGCGCAGGCTGGGAAGCCCAATACTGCCACCTCCGCAAAGGCAGCGTTGCCGTCAAACCGGGTACGCAGGTAGAAAAAGGCACTGTTTTGGGCATGGTGGGAAACTCTGGGATGGCATCTTTCCCCCACGTACACGTAACTTATCGCTATCAAGGCAAGCCCGTAGATCCGTTTGTCGGCCCCGATGCCAAATTAGGCTGCAACATCGCCCGCAATCCCATTTGGGACAAACCTCTAGACTATATTTCCACAGGTTTAATTCGGGCCGGTTTTGCCAATAAGCCGCCCGATATCAACGCTGTCTGGGAAGGACAATTTTCAGAGACTCAACTCCCTGCAAACAGTCCAGCTTTGTTGTTTTGGGTGCAAAGTTACGGAGTGCTCAAGGGCGATCGCGAACAATACAAATTATTGGCACCCAACGGCACAACGATCGCCGATCAAACCAATGAAATTAAAGCCCCCAGCCGCACTTGGTTGGGTTATGTCGGCAAAAGAAACAGTACAAATTCTCCTCTGATTCCCGGAGTGTGGCGCGCAGAATATCGATTGACGCGGGGCGATCGAGTTTTGGCAGAAGTCAAGCGAGAAGTTGAGTTGCGCTAGTGGCTAAGTTCTACAATAGACTTGAATTGCATAAATCTTTCATTGATAGATCAACCGCAGATGTCAGGTAGATTAACACAGATTAACGCAGATAATTTCAAGATAGATGGGAAATTTTTACCAGAAAGAATTGGTTTAAAGCCTCTCCCTTAAAGGCGAGAAATCAAAAGAAAACTATTCATTACTCCAATCCTCTTCCTTCTAGGTAGAGGTCGCACTCATCTGTCAACTGTCAACTGTCAACTGAATGAAGTCTTAGTAATCAAATCATGGAAGTCGATTTAAATGATTATTTCATTGATCATATCAGTCAAATTATTCGCATCTTAAAATATTTGATAAGATAGGACGTACGAATGGAATTCGCGACTACACAAACGAAGTCCGCCTCCGCGGACTGAAGAATATCATGTAATTTTCACCGCCGTGTCTTCAACCCGCGCACCATCCGGGTTTTGTTTGTATAGACGCGAATTCGATTCGCCTTGTCTTTTTCTTCAACCGCCGTGTCTTGTTGGGATTTTGACAATTCAGGGCAAATTTTCCCAAGCTTGAGCTACAATCTCGCTCAGCCAGCGCCTTTGAGCCAAATCGAGCAGGTTGTCGTCGGCGAGCACCTCAGCTTTCAACTCATCCAAAGACTGAGCTCGCGATCGAGCTATTTGAATCACACCCGCGATCGCCGATGCCACCAATTCTTCATTCAGTGGCTGCTGTCGCAAAGCAATCATTTCTTGAGGATTCGTAGGAATGGGATAATTCATAGAAGTGCATACCGAAAGGAGTAGATATTCAGCCACTGCGGGCACACCGAGAGCGATCGAAAACCTAAAAATCTGAGAACATTGTAAACTTATTTAAAACTAAATAAGTATTCGCGGAGTATAGCCTACTTTGCTCCCTTGTCAACTCCCCCATCTTTATTAATTTATTCTCAATTGAGAGCCTAATCATGCAAGAAATTCTTTATCTAGAAGTCCCGACACCGGATACAGCAGCCGTGTGCACTTGGTTGCAGCACGAATTCGATCCCGGAATCGGAGAAAAAATTATTACTGCTGACGGTTTTCGCCTGGTTTCAGGCGCAACAGCAGCCGAGGTTCAGAAGTCTGGAACTCAAAATGCCAATCCAAAACCCGCCTTGGCTGACACCAATTCAGGAAACCAAAATTGGCGATCGACAGAACTTTCCACCTTTGTCTGGTCACTGCAACGCACCACTTATTTAAAAGTCTTTCGTCTAGAAGACGCGCCCGCTGGAGAAAGAAAGTTCCTGGAAGCTCTGAATCTTGCTGTGAGAAACAAGTTTCCCGATCGCTACCGGGAACCCCCTGTCATAGACCTCTCCAAACAGTCAATTTTTGAGGCTCTTGCCCCCTATTACCCCTTGACCGTCAAATACTTCCAAAAAATGCCTCAAGGCGAATACGACCTTAAGCGCGTCTACTGGTGGGAACAGCGTTGGCGCGAAGGCACTCGCAATCCTCAAAAGCCAAAACAAGTAGTGTTTTTGAAGGAAGAGGGAACAGGGCAGAAGGCAGAAGACACGATTTTGGTGTCTGATTCTGGCGATACTTTTTATGACTTAATTTATATTGGCGGGGCCTTGGGAGTGATTCACGCCGCAGTTATGGCGAGATTGGGCTACCGGGTGCTGCTAGTTGAGCGAATGCCTTTCGGGCGAATGAATCGCGAGTGGAATATTTCGCGGGATGAAATTCAAAGCTTAATTGATTTGGGTTTATTTACTGCTGCAGAAATCGAAACTTTGATTGCCAGAGAATACAAAGATGGCTACAACAAGTTTTTTGATGCTAACAATCCACCCGTTGCTAAAGCGCCAGTTCTGCACACACCAAAGGTACTCAATGTAGCTTTGGACGGAGAGAAACTGCTGAATTTAGCGGGACTTAAACTAACAGAAGCTGGTGGAGAAATCTGGGACGAAACTGAATTTCTTAGAGCCGATGTTGCAGCGGAAAAAGTAGTAGTTCAGGGCCACCACTTGCCGACAAAAGCCGATCGCACTGCATTAGGACGGTTACTGGTGGATGCAATGGGTTCGGCTTCTCCCATCGCTTGGCAATTGAACGAAGGGCGGACTTTTGACAGCGTTTGTCCGACAGTGGGAGCAGTCATCGACGGAGGATTTGAGCCAGGAGTATGGGATTCCGAGTACGGGGATGTGCTCTACACTCACGGGGACATTTCCCGCGGGCGCCAGCTCATCTGGGAGTTGTTTCCCGGCGCCGGCACAGAACTGACAGTTTATCTATTTCACTACCACCAAGTACATCCAGAGAATCCCGGTTCTTTGCTGGAAATGTACGAGGATTTTTTCGCAATTTTGCCGGAATACCGTCGCTGCGATGTCGATAAATTGGTGTGGAAAAAACCGACATTTGGTTATATTCCGGGGCATTTTAGCAGCAACAGCAGCGATCGCTCCGTGGCGATCGATCGCCTAGTCTCGATCGGCGACGCAGCATCCCTGCAATCTCCCCTCGTTTTCACCGGCTTCGGCTCCCTCGTTCGCAATCTTTTTCGCTTAACAGACCTTTTGGATACAGCATTAAAGCACAATTTGTTGACGGCAAATCACTTAAACCAAATTCGCGCCTACCAGAGTAATGTTTCAGTAACTTGGCTATTTTCTAAAGGCATGATGGTTCCTACCGGGAGCAGTTTGCCACCCCAAAGAATTAATTCAATTCTCAATACCTTTTTCGGTATTTTGGCAGCACAAAAACTCGCCGTAGCTGAAACTTTTATTAAAGACAGAACCGACTGGCTAACTTTCAATCGACTGGCGATCGAAGCAGCCGGAAAAAATCCTTCTCTCCTCTTGTGGATTTTAGATTTTGTCACTTTGGGGGATATTTGGCGCTGGCTGGGAAGTTACTTGAATTTTACTCTGCTGGCTTTGGCCAGTTTGCTGTTCGGATGGCTTCCCGGCTTCGCCCGCAGGGTACAACCTTGGTTGGAACCCCGATATCCGGCTGTTTGGCTGTGGCTGTTGGCTACCAGCTATGCTCTCACCTATGGCATGGGAAAGGGGAGAAAAGAGTGTTGAGTTTTGAGTGTGGACTCAAAACTAGCAACTTCAGTTCGCTATCGAAAACTCGGCAATTCAATTTCAGCTAGCGATCGACGTTTTTTAGAAGCCCGCAGCGGACTGGCAATCAAGCTCAGCCAGTCTGGTTGGGCGACTGCTGTAGGTTTTGCCACACTCGATCGCACTTCTTGAATGCCAAAGGTTTCAACGGAGTTCAAAATTTGAAAAGCCCGGGCTAATTCTTGCGTGTCCACATTGGTAGCAGTTTCGGGTTCAGACTCAGCCATCGGCTGTTCAGGTTCCGCAACCGCAGGGGCCGAGTCAGGTGCCGGCTCATGAGGCTGGTAGGTTTCGGCTTCCTGTAATTGAATGCCGGATACTTCGGCTAATTTGTTGAGTTCCAGATTGGCTGGGGATTCAGGCTCGATCGCATCGACAACAACCGCTACCTCTGGATTCTCTTCGGTTTCCGACCAAGGTTGGACAGGGGAAGCGTTAAAGGCTGGCGGCAGCGGAACTTGAGAGCTTTTGACCACCGCCAGCAATGATTCTAATTGCGCGCTGGCGCTATCCTCTGCATTGTCAGGCGGCTCGATCCTCGGCGACTTTACCTGTGGCCTGTCCAAACTTCTTTCCAAGGCAGCTTTGAATTGCAGAGTGTGGCGCTGCTGGCGGTGCAAGCGGGCTCGCAATTCCCTGCAAATATTTTCTGTGGCTACTAACTGGTGTAACTGTTCGTTGTAGCGCTGCACAGTAGACGCACATTCTCGCTCAACAGTCGCTAGCCTGACTTGGCTGGTTGCCAACTGACTTCTTAAACTTTCGACTAAAATTTCTTGACTTTGGAGGGTGTGATGGGAAACTTCCACTTTTCCAAACAGCCGCGTCAATTGTTCTTGAGTATTTTCGAGTTCTGCAGTCCGCTGTTCTAGCAAAGCTTCGCGATTCTGCAATGTTTTTTGGGACTCTTCGAGAGCTGTTTCTAGCTGCGCGATGCGCTGTAAAAGGTCGCGGTTGCATTCGTGCAGCGCTTGCATGAGGGTGACTGGGGTTGATCCTTTGCCCTTGGCCTGTTCGGCATTCCCAAGCATATTTTTTAGATTCTCTGAAATCGGGGGCGAGCCCGCCTCAGTCGGCTGTGTCGGAGATTGCGAATTTTTTGTTTCAGGTTGTGTGGGAATTGCATCTACGCCGATGGCGTTGGGAAAATCTACTGTTTGCCAGTCTTCTTCTGGCTGTTGGGGCACCGTTGCGGGAAGGTCTGTCGCATCGGGGGCGATCGGCTCAAAACCCCCAGCATTAGCAAAATCTGAGTGCAATGGTTCGGTATCGGATGGAACAGCAGGGTACGATTGGTGCTGATGGGCTCGAAGATCAGCTTCTGACATGGCTTTTTATCCCAATACTCACAGGGTCTCAGATACAGTCTATCCTTAGATATTCTCCCGAAGGAAGCCCCTAAGTGATAGTTGTTGTCATTTTTTCTGTTTTTTCGGACAATCGCCTGTGAATCGATTCGCGCGATCGAACTACAACCCGAACTCAAATTAAGACGTAAGGTGCGCGCACCAGCACCTAGAAGACGTGAGTTTTTGGCCGCCAGTCCGATCGGAATAATTTTTCCCAATGTCTAACGCACTGTTTCGGCATCCGGGCGATCGCCTAAGCTTTAACAACTGCAAAATGTTTGTCAATGATTGCTGGAACTTCTGCCGGTGCAATGCGGCTGTAGCGAGTTTTGTCCGGCATCACAACTATATTTGGGCCGGCTTTGCACTGTTTGAGACATCCGGTTCCCTGTACTGTCACTTGCTCTTCTAAACCGCGCGAATTCAAAGCATTTTCTAAAGCTTTACAGACTCCTCCAGCGCCCCGCTTTAGGCAGTCTGATTTTTGACATACTAATATTTTGGTTTGGGTTTTTGCCGGAGCTTTTACAGTTTGAGCTGCTGTGTCAGAGGTGAATTCGCTTTTGCCGATCGCGCGATCGTCGGATGTCAATACCCCAACAGGCAGATTGGTGGAGTCGAGCAGTTCTGGCGATCGATCATTTTGACCCTGAGCCAGCTTAAGGCTGCGAGCTTTAAGTTTTATTTTACCGTTTTTTAAATTGAGTTCTTTCTCACCTACAACTTGAACTCTCAACCCCGGTGTGAAAATAGGCGACAGAAATGACCGCAATTCCTTGGAAAGTTTAACAAGAAATTCTACTCCGCGATCGCTGCTAATTCGCAAATATTTAAGTTTGCAGCCATCTTCAACAATCAGGGCGAGGATTTCTCCCTCTAAACTGAATTCGGAAACTTGCTTGCCAGATTTATACATTGTTATGACTCCTTTAAATCCGTTACATCTTGTACATTGCTCGTTGCCGAACTTCCTTCTACCTTGAAGCCATTTGCCAGCAGCACTCCAGCCATTGCACCAGTTCGTATCGAGGGGCACTGACTTGCCTCAACACGCTCATTAACTGAGCCGCTTGTTTAACTGTGTTGACTTTTGCCCGCAAAGGTTGGTCAACCGCACACCAGCAGGGAATTTCTAGTTCTTGCAAGCGTTTGTAAACTTGCCACCTATCTAGCCAACTAACTTGCACAATGTTACAAACTTCTAATTCTGGATCTGCTGGATTCATTTTTTAACAACAGTAATAATTTGCATTAATTTTTACCCTGACTGGTAGCGGGTAGAAGTTAAAAGCCAGATTTCAGCAGAACATCAAAGATGATCAAAAGCCCTTCCTGAAAAATTCTGCCTTTTGCCCTCTGCCTTCTGCCTTCAGAAGGTTCGCCCCACTTTCAGGAAGCCTTCAGAACGAGCATCTTGTTAAAGCATAACTCAACTGCTAATTATTCTCAATAGGTTTACAAAAATAAATTCCTATTCTACAAAATCTTGCACTATCGAGGCAGACCCTGCTTGACGGGTAAATCTAGGGTGCTAGACTGACTCTATTGGCAACAAAACTGCCTATTGAGAGGAGAACACACATGGCCCAGACTCAGAGTGCATTGAGACCATTTGGCCACATAGCCGAAAACCCAGTTCTACTGGAACATTCAGTCACAGCACCGATTTGTGAAGGGATGAACGCGCTGCTGGCCAGTTTTCAGGCTTTATACCTGCAATATCAAAAACATCATTTTGTGGTGGAAGGGGCAGAATTCTACTCCTTGCACCAATTCTTTCAAGAAAGTTACGGTGAAGCTCAAGATAACGTCCACGAGTTGGGCGAACGGTTGAACGGATTGGGCGGCATACCAGCAGCTAGCTTTAGCAAATTAGCTGAGTTGTGCTGTTTCGAGCCGGAAGCAGACGGCGTGTATTCGTGCCGCCAAATGCTGGAACACGATTTGACTGCGGAACAAGCTATCATAGGTTTGCTGCGCCGTCAAGCAGGACAAGCAGAAAGTTTGGGCGATCGAGCTACCCGCTACCTCTACGAAAAAATCCTGCTAAAAACAGAAGAGCGGGCTTATCACATTTCTCACTTCCTCGCCCCCGATACTTTAGTTCAGTTGAACTTGAACTAACAATTCTTCTTTCTCTTCCTTAGCGCCCGTAGCACAGGCGTCTCGCCTGTGAATTTTCACAGTTCATTATCTGAACTCTGAAAAAAAAGCGAGCAGTTAGAAAACTGCCCGCTTTTTTTATACAAAGTGCGCTTACCCGCAGGTAATTAAGGCGCTAAAGCATTGCCGCGCAGCAAGCTACCGATGGTTTTCGCAGTAATCTTCATCTGCACGAAAGGATTAGCCGGTACTACTGTCTTATACAAGTAGCTATCGAATGTGAGTTTCTGCACATCGCGATCGGCACACATTTCCACAAAAGCTTCGCGAGTAGCATCAGAACGGTAAAACACCCGTTGCAAAATGTCAAGCACTTTGTAAGTAATCCCGTAAGCTTTATCCCACCGCTTCAGATAAAGCTTGATTTCCTGTTCAGTAGGAATCCGCGTACCCTGCTGAGAAATCTCCACAATCGTTTCCGCACACATCCGGCCAGACTTCGCAGCAAAATAGATACCTTCGCCCGAAGACTTGGTAACATAACCTGCGGCATCGCCTACGAGAGCAACTCGGCCCACAACCCGGCGGGGACGCGGATGTTCTGGGATGGGGTGAGCTTCCACTTTAATGATCTCACCGCCCATGAGTCTTTTGGCAGCGCGGGCACGGACACCTGCTTGCAGCTTTTTGATGCTGGCTTGATTGACTTTCATCGTGCCAGTACCGACGGCTACGTGGTCGTATTTGGGGAACACCCAAGCGTAGAAATCGGTAGATACGTCATCGCCGACGTACATTTCGGCTAAGTCGTGGTAGTAAGCCATTTTATCTTCCGGCAGGCGGATGCGTTCTTGGAAGGCGATCGCATAATTGTAATCACCAGCATCGATCGCCTTTGCTACGCGGGAGTTAGCACCGTCAGCCCCAATCACCAAATCCACTTTCAGAGTTTTCTGAATTCCCATTGCCGCGCCGTTGGAGTGGTCGGCATAGTGGAGAATGTAGGGGTCTTTATTGTTGCCGGGAATCTCTAGTGTGTGAACGGTACCGTTAATTAGTTTGGCACCTAGGGTCGCAGCCCGATCGCGCATAAAGCCATCGAGCACTTCGCGGCGGCACATACCGATGTATTCGTGGGCGTTTTCGATGTTGATGTCCACCTCTACGTTGGAGGGGGAGATCATTTTCATTTTTCTGACTTGGCGGTCTATAATGCTTTGCGGCAAGTCAAATTCCTGTACCATGCACAGGGGAATTGCCCCGCCACAGGGTTTGGCGTAGTCTAATTTGCGCTCGAATAGGTATGTTTCGATTCCTGCTTTTACGAGTGTTTCGGCGGCGGAAGAACCCGCAGGGCCTGAACCTACTACTGCAACCCTTAGTGTCAAAGTTTTTCTCCCCAGTTTTTTATCTATAGTCTTTACTCAGATGTGATGGTATCACGGAGTTTCGGTGCGGTGGGGTAACGACGGGAGATTTAAATGAAATGAAACAGAGCTTAACAGTTCGATACGAAAATCGGGTCTGGGGCAGTAGGTGCGATCGAATATCTTAAATCTTTAACGGCAGATGAACGCGGATCGACGCTAATGTGCAATGGTGCCCTGGTGTGCGATCGAACATTTTGCACTATTTTCTAAGAACAGGCAAGATGCCTGTTCCACAAAGAATGAATTTTCTGCTTGTGGGGAGGACTTCTAGCCCGCCCGGACATAAACAGGCTTCCCTAGCCTGTTCCACAAACAGTGAATTTTCTGCTTGTGGGCCGTTGCTCCTAGCCCGCCCGCCCTGAACAGGCTTTCCGGCCTGTTCCACAAAGAGTGCATTTGGTTTTTGTGGGCCGTTGCTCCTAGCCCGCCCATAAGAGTTTAGAACCAATGCAATAAGTTACATTAAAGTTACTTGCACTTATATCTAAAATTCTTATGCTCGGTAATTTTCAACAAAGCAACCTGCGGATTGAGCTTGAAGCTTCCGAAACAGCGATTAGAGACAGCTTGTTGCGTCCGAGTCAATTGCAGCAGTGGCTGTGGCCGCAGCAGTTGTCTAGCGGTTTGCCGGAAGAATTTGCTCAAGGTTTGACCTTTACAAGTTGGCTAGGCCCCGTGGCAGTTCAGCATCACGTTGATATTGTTGAGCACAATTGTCTGCGGCTGTTATTGAGTCAGGGAATTGACGGGTTTCACGAGTGGTATTGGGGTGATGGTTGGGTGCAGTCTCGGTTGGAGGGAGTGTCGCTGCTGCCGCTGAATTTGGGGCAAACCGCTAGTTTACTGCGGCTGCGGGAGTTTGTAGCGGGGAAGGGCAAGCGAAAGTAGATAAATGACTCTCCAAAATCATGAGAAAAAAGTCTGGTAGTTCTGCATAGCAACGAAAAATTCTTAATCCTTTTAGGGATAAAGAAGCGTTGTAATCATGAATAAAATACCACCAAGCTCCCACACGATTGGAGAGCTTTTTAGATTAGGAAAGACTCTTTCTTACAACAATAGCGAGATATCCTGTACATCAGGGAGTTATTGCATCTTTAGAGATCAGAAGTTTTGCCCGTATCTTTCCCGACAGATTTGTGTCGCTGGCGAGGCAAAACTTTTTTATATGCGACCAAAAGCTCTGTATAATAGACGGCACATTGTCTGTCAACTACTGGGAGGGAATCCGACAAACCTTTAGCATCCATTTCAACTAGACTTCCTATAGCCATGCTAAATCATTTGTGAATTTCTTATTCCCTCCCCTTGGTAAGGGGAGGGTTGGGGTGCAGTAAAAAATTTACGACTCATGTAGGATTGCTATAAATCGCTAGAATTTCTTTGGTTAAGGTATCAATTGGCAGATCTTTCCACTGCTTGTTCCCCTTATTGCTTACAAACGACTACATTTCATCATCTTGGATCGTTAGCTTGCCTTAGTTTTTTGACTTTACTTGAACTTTCCGGGGGACTGATGCTAATTGTTGAAAAACACATAGTATTGGAACCAGCGGGGGGACACCCTCGTGACTTTGACAATCGCGACTCAAGATATTTTTTCTCATAAAAGCTGATCTCTCAATTTTTTTGTTTCTTGTGAAATCCTTTGATGTCTTGGGTTTGAAACAAACTGCTTGTGACAATATATACATTTAAAGTTTTGCTTAGCGCTGGGGGTGGGACAATTTTTAACGATGTTTGGAGAACCGAAACGGGGACAATTCATGGAGTTGAGAATTAACAAGGCTTAAATACGTCGCATTATAACTCCTTACCCTTACTCTGCCAGACCACCTGAAACCCACTTCGCTGCCGAAAAACTAAGAGTGTGTTATAAAAACATAATTTGTTCCTTTCTAAAGCGTTATTCTCGACACAACGAACCCGGTGTTTTTTGACTGGGCGTTAATTTTTACCAGAAAAATAAATATGCTCTCCATTCCAGGCATTGCCGTCCAGAAGTTGCTTTACGAAAGTGCCAACTCTCTGGTGTACCGGGCCATTCGGGAAGCGGATCGCCAACCGCTCATCCTCAAACTGCTCAAAGAAAGCTACCCCACACCTCAAGAATTGCTACGCTATCGCACCGAATACCGTATCACGCGAGAGCTGAAAGAGGCGGGAGTCGTGCAAGTTTATGACTTGCAAAAATACCAAAACAGCCTCGTGATTTTTGTGGAGGATTTTGGCGGGGAATCCTTGAAAATATGGATGCAGCAGCGAAAGTTTAGCCTCAAGGAATTTCTGATCCTAGCGATCGCTGCCACTGAAACTTTAGGGCAAATTCATAGCGCCAATATTATCCACAAAGATATTAACCCCTCAAATATTGTTTATAACTCGGAAACGGGACAGCTCAAAATTATCGACTTTGGCATTTCCACTCAGCTAACGCGAGAAATGCCAACCCTGAAAAATCCCAACGTTTTAGAAGGAACTCTCGCTTACATCTCACCAGAACAAACTGGTAGGATGAATCGCTCTATCGATTACCGCACTGACTTTTACTCGCTCGGAGTCACCTTCTACGAATTGCTGACAGGAAAACTGCCTTTTGAGACAGAAGACGCTTTAGAGCTAGTTCACTGCCACATTGCCAGACAACCAGTTCCCCCGCACGAAATCGAGCCAAAAATTCCCCTAATTGTCTCGCAAATTGTCAGCAAGCTGATGGCGAAAAATGCGGAAAATCGCTATCAAACTTCCTTGGGTCTTAAGCAGGACTTAGAAATGTGTCTGGTTCAATTACAAGAAACCGATAGCATAGAAGAATTTGACTTGGGAACGCTGGATATTACAGACCATTTCCTGATACCCGAAAAGTTATACGGCAGAGAAACTGAAGTTGATAATCTATTACAAGCCTTTGAAAGAGTTCGTAATGCTAGTGCCGAAATGATGCTAGTAGCTGGCTTTTCTGGGATTGGTAAAACCGCAGTAGTGAATGAAGTTCATAAGCCGATCGCCCGACAGCGTGGCTATTTTATCAAAGGCAAATACAACCAATTTCAACGCAATATTCCCTTTAGTGCATTTGTGCAAGCATTTCGGGAATTGATGGGACAATTATTATCAGAAAGTGACGCTCAGTTACACAGATGGAAAACCCTGATCCTCACCGCAGTAGGCGAGAGTGGGCAAGTCTTGATTGACGTAATTCCTGAATTAGAACACATCATTGGCGCTCAAAGTCCTGCACTAGAATTGTCGGGGAGTGCAGCC
Source organism: Microcoleus sp. N9_A1 (assembly GCF_036701795.1). Classification (NCBI taxonomy): domain Bacteria; kingdom Bacillati; phylum Cyanobacteriota; class Cyanophyceae; order Oscillatoriales; family Microcoleaceae; genus Microcoleus; species Microcoleus sp. N9_A1. The sequence continues at coordinate 9,406 of NZ_JAUBRI010000010.1, read as the reverse complement.
CAAAATCGCTTCAATCTGCTGATGCAGAAATTTGTGCAAGTATTTACCCAAGCCGAACATCCCTTAGTGATGTTTTTAGATGATTTGCAGTGGGCAGATTCGGCATCGCTGAAATTGCTACAACTATTGATGGAAGATACGGGGCATCTGTTAGTATTGGGTGCTTATCGGGATAATGAGGTATCACCGGCTCATCCGTTTATGTTGACTGTGGATGAGATTGTGAAGTCTGGAGCCACGGTGAATACGATTACTCTGCAACCATTGAGTTTAGCAGATCTCAATCAGTTGGTAGCAGATACGCTGATTTGCGATTTATCTTTTGCTCAACCTTTGACAGAATTAGTTTATCAAAAAACTCAAGGAAATCCCTTTTTCTCGACTCAATTCCTCAAGGCTTTGCATGAAGATGGTCAAATTATTTTTAACCCCCCTCAATCCCCTATTAGTAAGGGGGGCAGTAAAGGGGGGTGGCAGTGCGATATTAATCAAGTTAAATTTTCCGACGCCTCGGATGTGGTGGAGTTTATGGCGGCGCAATTGCAGAAGTTGCCTGCCGAAACTCAGGATGTTCTCAAACTTGCCGCGTGTATTGGGGCGCAGTTTGATTTAGAGACATTGGCAATAGTCAGCGAAGAATTACCAGAACCAACGGCATCAGCGCTGTGGAAAGCCTTGCAAGAAGGACTCATTTTAGTAATTTCAGAAGGCTATAACTTCATTCAAGCAGATGCTCGATCCCCGAATCAGTCTGTTGCTAATCCCACTTATAAGTTCCTGCACGATCGCGTCCAGCAAGCGGCTTATTCATTGATTCCCGATGACCAAAAACAAGCCACTCATCTGAAAATAGGACAGTTACTGCTACAAAGTTCTTCCGAGATAGAAACAGAAGAAAAAATATTTGATATTGTGGGGCATTTAAATCAAGGAATTGAGTTAATCAATCAATTAAGTGAACGCTCAGCCTTAGCCCAACGCAACTTAGAAGCTGGACGAAAAGCTAGAAATTCTACCGCCTACGCTGCGGCAAATATCTATCTACAAACGGGAATTGAGCTACTGACAGTCAACTGCTGGCAAACTCAATATGAATTGACACTAAATCTATATATTTCTGCTGCTGAAATTGCCTATTTGAATGGTGACTTTGATGGTATGGAACAGATGGCAGCACTGGTTTTGCAAGAAGCCCAAACAATTTTAGATAGAGTTAAAATTTACGAAATTAAAATTGCCGCTCAGACAGCCCAGAGCAAGGTGTTAGAAACGATCGCAGTAGCAAGAGAGGCACTCTTACAATTGGGGATTGAACTCCCTGCCGAACCTGATGAAGCCAAGATTGGCAAAGCGCTACAAGCCCTTGCAGCCCAACTAAGTGGCAGAAAGATTGAGGAATTGGTTGACCTACCTGTGATGACAAATCCACAGACTCAGGCAGCTATGCAACTGTCTGGTATGTTGTTTCCACCCATTTTCCAGGGAATGCCCGGTTTGCTGCCCCTGCTGAGCTCCACGATGGTGAGTTTATCGCTCTCCTTCGGGAATGCGCCCGCATCGACTGTGGGTTATGCGATGCACGGAATGGTGTTCTGTGCCTTTTTACAAGAGGTGGAAACGGGCTATGGCTTTGGGCAATTGGCACTTTCATTGCTGGATAGGTTGAATGTACCCGAATTCAAGTCCACAGTTCTACTTTTGTTTGGTGGCTGGATTCAGCATCGCCAAGAATCTCTTTTGGCAACGATACCGACGCTGAAAGAGGGCTATAGGTTGGGCATGGAAACAGGCGACTTTGTAAACGCTGGCTACAACATATATATTTGTTTTTATACTCATTTATTCGCTGGTGTAGAACTAGATACTTGGGAACCAGAAATAGCAAGTTATAGGGCGGTAATGGCGCAGTTGAAACAATATTCTGCGCGGATTTATTTGGATATGATTCAGCAGACGGTGCAAAACTTGAGGGAAACCCGTATTCGGCCGGATTTATTAATAGGTTCTGCCTACGATGAAACGGTGATGATTCCCAAGCACTATCAGGATAATGAATTTACGGCGATCGCCTGTGCCTGCATTTACAAACTGCTGCTTGCTTACTGCTATGGGAATTATACGGCTGCCCTAGACCACATTTCCCAAGTCAAACAGTATGTGATGGGAGTATCTGGATCGGCTTTTGTTCCAATTTTTCATTTTTATGCCGCCCTGACGCACCTGGCACTTTTGCCCGAACAGCCAGCAATTGAGCAAACTGAAATTATTGCGTTAGTGGAAACCCATCAAAGCACTCTGCAACAGTGGGCGCAAAATGCTCCGATGAATTATCTGCATAAATGGTATTTAGTGGAAGCAGAACGGCAACGGGTCTCGGGCAATAAAGCTGATGCAATTGAAATGTACGATCGCGCGATTTGGGGAGCCAAAGAAAACAAATATGTTAATGACGAAGCCCTGGCAAACGAACTAGCAGCCAAATTCTACGGGGAATGGGGCAAAACAAAAGTTGCTCAAGCCTACATATTTGAGGCGTATTATTGTTATGTTGAATGGGGAGCCACTGCTAAGGTAACGGATTTAGAAACGCGATATCCCCAATTATTCGCGGTAACTCAACCGGGAAGGAAAAACACTCAAACTACCGTAGCAATGACAACGACTGGTTCGGGGAACCACCTAGATATCGCCGCAGTCATGAAGGCTTCTCAGGCGATTTCTGGAGAAATTATGCTAGATAAGCTACTGTCTAGCTTGATGAAAATTTTGATGGAAAATGCAGGGGCACAACGAGGCTATCTGATTTTGTTAAGCCAGGGACAACTGTTCATTGAAGCTGAAGGGAAAATCGATGACGAACTCGTCACAGTGTTGCAGTCAATCCCCGTTGAAACCTGTCAAGAACTTTCCTCCGCAATTGTCAATTATGTGAGTCGCACTCAAGAAAGCGTGGTACTCGATGATGCTGCCCGATCGGGACAATTTACCAACGACGCCCACATCCGAAAGCATCAGCCCAAATCAATTTTATGTGTGCCGCTGATTAACCAATCTCAAATCATTAGTATTGTTTACTTAGAAAATAATCTGACAGCGGGTGCTTTTACCCCTGAAAGAGTAGAAATATTAAAAGTGTTATCTGGACAGGCGGCGATCTCGATTCAAAATTCTAAGCTTTATACAGAAGTACGCGAAAATGAAAGCAGGCTGGCTCAACTCAACAAAGCTTACGAGCGATTTATTCCCCATCAATTCCTCCAGTTTTTAGAGAAATCAAGCATCATTGATGTGGAACTGGGCGACCAAGTTCAGTTAGAAATGTCGGTGTTATTTTCCGACATTCGTGATTTCACCACGCTTTCGGAAACTATGACGCCGGAGGATAATTTCAAATTTATCAATTCTTATCTCAGTCGCATGGAACCCGTCATTAATGAAAATAAGGGGTTTATCGACAAATATATTGGCGATGCGATTATGGCGCTATTTAGCGGCGAGGCGGATAATGCGGTGAAAGCCGGAATTGCTATGGTACACCGTCTCGCTGAATACAATGAATACTGCGCTAACGCTGGCTGTGCGCCGATTCAGATTGGGATTGGGATTAATACGGGTTCTTTGATGCTGGGAACTGTGGGAGGACCAAATCGCATGGACGGGACAGTCATCAGCGATGCGGTGAATTTAGCTTCTCGCGTAGAAAGTTTGACGAAAAATTATGGGGTGGCGCTGTTAATTACTCAGCCAACTTATGTGCGCCTGAAAAATCCATCTCAGTACACAATCCGCACTCTCGATACGGTAAAAGTCAAGGGAAAATCCGAAGCTGTGACGATTTATGAGGTGTTTGATGCAGATCCACCAGAAATTAAACAAGCCAAGTTAGCTACGCTGGAATTGTTTGCAGAAGCTAGGGCACTTTACTCGGAAGGGAAGTTATTTGAAGCGGCGCGGCTGTTTTCTGAATGTTGGCGTCAGAATCCGGGCGATCGCGTTGCTAAAATTTACTGGGAACGCTGTCAGTCTGCATTGGTTACTCGCACAAAAATCAAAGACAGGCTACACAATTTAAATTAAGCGGTTGCTATACCTGAAAATCACAGCAAAAGTGCGATCGACTGTTGATGCACCATACAAATTAGGCGATCGAAATCGGGTAGGTAGGTTGTTGCGCTTTAGCGCTAAAGCGCAACAACATACGAAGTCTAAAAAGTTACTGCCTGAACTATACTACTGGCAGTCACTCCTTTCAAGACAGCTAAATATTCCCCTGTTACCTGATACTGAATTATAGTATCGCTAACAAAAGCGCCTGTTCCTTGAAAAATATTTAACTGGTTAAAAGCCAGGGGGCTAATTAAATCAATTTTGTCTTGATTGGGGGTAAAATCAGTAATCACATCGGCAGCGGCTAAGTCTGTTCCACCAGTATCGATCGCGATCGCAAACACATCAAAACCCAATCCCCCTGTGAGAGTGTCGGCACCCATTTCTCCAAATAAGTAATCATTGCCCCCATCACCAAACAATATATCGTCGCCATCGCCGCTGTAAATGCGATCGTTTTCCTTACCTCCGTAAATCAAGTCAGTACCGCGATCGCCCTGAATAAAATCAATCCCCTTACCGCCAAAAATAATGTCATCGCCATCACCGCCACTGATGCCGTCATCCCCTTTTTGTCCGTAAAGCAAGTCATCTCCTGCTTTGCCATCAAGATAATCATTGCCGGGGCGTGCGTGGATAATATCATTCAATGCCGATCCTGTGACGCGATCGTCGGAGTCTGTCAAACCGATTACTGACTTTTGGGACAAGGTTTTGACATCGCCTGAGTTATCGTTATCGCTGATATTGACTGTGAGAGGGGCGACGAGATTATTATACAATGTGTCTGTGCTGGTAGTGGCGTGGCTAATTGGACTTAGACGATCGCCCTCAACAACCGCATCGTCAACCGCAGTAACCGTTAATGTTTGAGCGACATTCCAATTGGCGGGAGTAAAAGTAAGGGCAGGTTGGCTGACAGTAACTTGAGTTTCAGGGGTAATGGCGACGGTGACATTAGCAGTTGGCTGAGTATTTAGCCGCACTTTGTATATATCGCTGCCCAAGCTTTCGAGTACGTCGGTACTGCCAAGTGGTTCAAGGAAAATGACAGCGGGAGTACCTGGAGTGGGCGGGGGAGTTGGAATCGGCGTGGGAGTTGGAATCGGCGGGGGAGTTGGAATCGGCGGGGGAGTTGGAATCGGCGGGGGAGTTGGAATCGGCGTGGGAGTTGGAGTTGGCGCGGGAGTTGGAATCGGCGGGGGAGTTGGAATCGGCGTGGGAGTTGGAATCGGCGTGGGAGTTGGAGTTGGCGCGGGAGTTGGAGTTGGCGGGGGAGTTGGAATCGGCGTGGGAATGTTAACAGTAAAACTGCCTAAATTGCTAGCTACAACTTGATTCCCAAAAGTATCTTTTACTTGCGATGCTTGCAAATTAACAGCGTAACTGCCATTATCGGTATCATCCCAACTTCCCCCAGGCGGAGTCAGCGAATAAGTAGCGATGCGAGGTGTGCCGTTACTGTTAGTATCGACGCTCACAAATGTAGCGGAAATTGCACCACCTGACCAGTTTACTACCAGGTCAGCATTATCTAAACTGCTAACATCAACTCCGCTACTATCACTGAAAGTAACTGTCAATGTCTGACTTGTGCCGCCCGCTGTAGTAATGTTAGAAATTGCACCCAAGCTAGCAGTAGGTGCGGTGATATTAGCAGTACGAGTTAGTTGAGTTGCTGCGGTATTGTTATTACTCGCTGTATCCGTAGCTTGAGCAGCAGGTACATCAACTGTGACATTACCATCAGCATTCGGTGTGACTGTAAAATTATAAGTGGTGCCGCTACCTGTAAAACCGCTAACCGTACCGTTAGTAACATTAATGCCACTTGAACTAAATGCTGTCACATTTTCACTAAAAGTTGCTGTGACTAAAAATGGTGCATTTATTGTTGTGGGTGAGGCGGATGTTAAGGCAACGGTTGGCGGTGTAATATCAGCAGTACGAGTCAGTTGAGTGGCAGCGGTATTGTTATTACTCGCTGTATCATTCGCTTTAACCGCAGGTACATCAACGGTGACATTACCATCAGCAGTGGGAGTGACATTAAAGGTGTAGGTTTTGGCATCAACTGTGACAAAGTTACTGACAGTCGCATTGGCGACGGTAATATCAGTATTATCAAACCCGGTGACGTTTTCACTGAATGTTGCTGTGACGCTAAATAAACCATTTACTGTTGTTGCTGATGCGGATGTTAAGGCAACTGTGGGTGCAATGCCATCAATAACTATTGCTTTGGAAGCACCTAAAGAATTGAATGTACCTGGAGTTACTAAAGTTAAGATGGCATCACCATTGGCCGCATTCTTAATAGTACCGCCGCTTAAAGATAAAGCAGTTGTGGAAACATAGTCTAAGTCGGGATTGCTATCGCCTGCTGCAACTGTATACCGGAATGTTAAAGTGTTGCTGCCGCTGCCTGAGAGGTAATTCGCAACGGGAGTTACACCTGCTAAACTAAGTTTCGGCGTACCTGTGACATTGACTATTTGAGAGAATTGAACGGTGATATCGATCGATATACCAATACCGTAAGTCCCGTCTACTGTCGCGGCGCTGACGCTGGTAACAGTGGGAACGGGATTAATTGCAATATCGGCGGTTTCGGTAGCGCTACTGAAAACACTGGATGTAGTGTTATTCGTTCGGTCTGTGGTGTAGTCGGCTACACCGCCGTTAGTGCCAGTGATTTGATCCCAGGCGGCAAAGGTGAGGGCGTTGGTGACAGTGCCGTTATAACCTGCATTGGGAACAAATCGGAGGCTGGTGTTAGCATCACTGGCTAATAGTAAGGCGTTGGTGGCAGAAACGGCTGGGGCGTTATTCCAGATAGTGCCGTCGGTGGTGTATTGCCAAGTGCCGTTAGTGATGTCGAGGTTGGTGATGGCAATACCTTGTAAGGCGCTGGCGTTGGGATCGGTGATTTTTGTGCCGCCGAGGTTGGTGATGATGGTACTAATCAACGTACCTGTGCTGGCGCTGTCGTTTTGGTTTTGGGCGTTGAGAGTGGGGATGCCGGAATTATCTAGGGTGGGGGATTCGTTGACGAGGACTGTGACGGTGGTGGGTGTGGAGGCGATGCCGTCGGTGGCGGTGTATTGAAAGGTGTCTATACCGTTGAAGTTGGCGTTGGGAGTGTAGTAGATGGTGCGTCCTTTGTCAATGGCGATCGCTAAGACAAAATTACTCGCATCCGGGTTAAAAGTAGGATCGGCGATTCCTGTGGTGGGGTTTAATTTGGCGATTCTGTTGCGGGTACTGCCGCCGATGGTGGTGAATGAGCCGCCCACGATGGGGTTGCCATTGCTGTCTAGGGCGATCGCTCTGACATCATTATTATTCACATCCGGGTTAAAAGTAGGATCGGCGACTCCTGTGGTGGGGTTTAATTTGGCGATTCTGTTGCGGGTTTGTCCGTCGATGGTGGTGAATTGGCCACCCACGATGGGGTTGCCACTGCTGTCTAGGGCGATCGCTAAGACACCATTATTCAGATCCGGGTTAAAAGTAGGATCGGCGACACCTGTGGTGGGGTTTAATTTGGCGATTCTGTTGCGGGGACTGCCGCCGATGGTGGTGAAACCGCCGCCCACAATGGGGTTGCCACTGCTGTCTAGGGCGATCGCACTGACAGTAGCATTCGCATTGGGGTTAAAGGTAACATCGGCGACTCCTGTGGTGGGGTTTAATTTGGCGATATAGTTGCGGGTACTGCCGCCGATGTTGGTGAAACCGCCGCCCACAATGGGGTTGCCACTGCTGTCTAGGACGATCGCATTGACAGCAGCATTACTCGCATCCGGGTTAAAAGTAGGATCGGCGATTCCTGTAGTGGGGTTTAATTTGGCGATTCTGTTGCGGGGACTGCCGCCGATGGTGGTGAAAGCGCCGCCCACGATGGGGTTGCCACTGCTGTCTAGGGCGATCGCACTGACAAAACTATCTGCATTGGGGTTAAAAGTAGGATCGGCGACACCTGTTGTAAGGTTTAATTTGGCGATTCTGTTGCGGGTAATGCCGCCGATGGTGGTGAAAACGCCGCCCACCATGGGGTTGCCACTGCTGTCTAGGGCGATCGCTCTGACATCCATATTCGCATTGGGGTTGAAGGTGCTATCTACCGTCCCATCGCTATTCAACCGCGCAATGCGGTTGCGGGCTTGTCCCCCGATGCTGGTGAAACTGCCGCCCGCATAAATCCAGTCGTTGATGGTGGCGATGCCGTTGGTGGGGGCGGTGGTGATGCTCTGCACTGAGAGGCGGGCGCTTCCTGTATCGTTGGCGAGGGTGTCTATGCTAATTTGGGGCGAGTTGACGGGGATGGCTTTGTTGTCGGGGTTAGCGGTGGCTGCTAGGATGTGGCTGTAGGCTAAAGCCTTAATGGGGGTTGCTTCGATCGAGCCGATTTGTACTTCCAGTTCCCAATCTCCGCCCTGTTTGGCATTGCCGGTCAGGTTGGCGGAGGCGGCGATGTCAGCACCAGTTAATTCACTCAGGCGTTGGAGGAATTGGTTAGGTTTTGTAGGTTTTGTAGCACTATTTTCAACTGGGCGGTTAAAACCACTACTACACAAACTAAACTCGTTTGCGCTGGTTGAAATTCCATAGCCCGCGTAGGCGGAATTTGTTTGTATAGCCGCGCATTCTATTCGCAAGGGCTGATGAAAAGCAGCGACATTACACCCATAAATGAGAATATCGGCACCAGGAATTAGTGCTTTGCGCCACTGTTTGAGTTGAAAACCGAAACTTTCTATGTTGCTGCTGTTGAGTGTATTTGCACCGAGTTGTACTGCACCGGGACTGCCGTGAGAGATGATGTGGATTGCTTCTATATTTTGTTCAATTGCTAACCTTTCGGTGATTTGCTCAATGCCATCCCGTGTTTCATCTAGGATAATTACCTCAGCATTTGAAGAAACGCCGCTAATTAAACTCTGGTAATCTTCAACATTTGAGTTAATAAAAACTAGATTGGAAACATTTTTTTGCTGTATCATTATGCAACCTCTTTAATTGTTAAATTTTATATATCTCACTCAAATAGAACTTACAGCAGATTCGACGTTTATGAAGTACCCCGCCTATCGTTCTATCCGTGTAGGGACACGGCAATGCCCATTAGTGTCAACTTAAGCTCAAACCTAGTCAGAGACTGCTGTTTGATTATTAAATCTAGATCCCCCCTTAGCTTGCCCCCTACTCCCCCTTAAGAAGCAGGGTGGATTAATTGTCGAGAGGTTAAATCAAGGCTATGAAGGCTATTGACAGACATTATGCGAGGCATTTAACA